>JAOTUO010000207.1 GCA_029863845.1 Myxococcales bacterium | reverse complement strand
GGCGATCGCGAGGGCGACCGAGTGGACCGCGATCAGCGAGCCGACGCCCACGGCCGCCAGCCCCGGCTCGATCAGGCGCGCGACCACGGGCTCGCCCACGAAGCCCAGACCGAGGCTCGCCACGGTGATCCCGAGCTGGGTGGCCGCGATGGCGTCGTCGAGGTGCTCGATGGCGCGCTTCGCGAACCGGGCCCCGCGCCGCCCCTCGCGGACCCACAGCGCGACCTGGGTCCGGCGCACGGCGACTAGCGCGAACTCCGTGGCGACGAAATAGGCGTTGGCGAGCAGGAGCGCTACGACGGCGAGGAGACCGAGCACGGAAAGGCCTAGACCTGGGCTCGCCATTCATCCTCCTGGGTTTCGGAGCTTCGGTCGGGCCTTCCGCGGCGACTCATCGGGCCCGTCCCCTCCGCGCCCGATGACCTCGCGGCCGGCGCAGTCGTCCACGAACTGCCAGGCGGTGTTCGCGACCAATCGCCCGACCGCGGCGTCCACCCGCGAGCCGACGATCTCCTCCAGAAGCTGCTGGCCGAGCGCGAGGATGCGCCGGAGTCTCGCGAAGAAGCGAACCGGGCGACCCATGGTGACGGGCTGTAGACTGGCACCCATGGCCGAGAATCGCCAAGCCGCGCAGCGCCTGCGCAGCTGGCGAGCCGCGGACGCGGGCGGCGCCGTGCTCGAGCTGGACGGCGCCGTCGCCGAGATCGGCGTCCACCCCGACGGGTCGACGCGCCTGCGCGCCGCCGCGGGCCGCTCGATCCCCCCCGACCCCGGCCCCGGGATCGGACGCGAGCAGCAGCCCCGGGCCGCCTCGCAGCCGCTCCCACGCGACGACGGCGGGCTGCGCATCGATCACGAAGGGCCCGAGGGGTCGGTGCAGGTCGTCGTCGAAGCCGACCCCTTCGCGGTGCGCGTCGGGAACCGCAGCGGCGGAATCCTCGCCGAGCTCCGAGATCTGGAGTTCGCGCCGGACGGTTGCGCGCGGCTCTCGCTCGGGGTCCGATCCGGCGAGCGCTTCTTCGGCTTCGGCGAGACGCCGGGCGGGCTGGACAAGCGCGCGACGCGCCTCCGCCTGCGCACCTGCGACCCGGAGCTCGCGACCCGCGGCCCGCTCTACGTGGCGATTCCCTTCTTCCTGGGGCTCGCGCCCGGGCCGTCGGGCGCCGCCGCCCGCGGCGTCCTGCTCGAGGCCTTCGGGCCGTCGAACTTCGACGTCGCCGCCACGCGCGCCGACCGCGTCGTGATGGAAACCGACGCCGGCGGCATCGACGTGACGATCTTCCCGGGACCGGAGCCACGTGACGTGGTCCGGCGCTTCACGGCGCGCGTCGGGCGCACTCCGCTTCCACCCCTCTGGGCCCTGGGGCACCACCAGTCGCGCTGGTCCTACGCCAACGAGCGCGCGGTACGCCGGCTCGCCCAGGAGATCCGAAGGCGCCGCATTCCCACCGACGCCATCCACCTCGACATCGACCACATGGACGGCTTCCGGGTCTTCACCTGGCACCCGCAGCGCTTCCCCCATCCGAAGCAGCTGACGAGGGATCTCTCCGAGCAGGGCTTCGCGCTCGTCGCCATCGTCGATCCCGGCGTGAAGGTCGACTCCGGGTTCGAAGTCTTCCAGGACGGCGAGCAGCGCGACGTCTTCTGCCGGCAGGAGGACGGCACGCTCTTCACACTCAAGGTGTGGCCCGGGGATGCCGCGCTCCCGGACTTCAATCGCGACGAGGTGCGCGACTGGTGGGGCGTTCAGCATCGGCCGCTCCTCGCCGCAGGCATCGCCGGCATCTGGAACGACATGAACGAGCCCGCGGGGTGGGCGCGCGCGATCTTCCTGGGAAAGCTCGTCCTGCCGACCCGGCCGCAGGATCTCTCGAAGGTGCGCCAGAGCGACCCGAACGACCACGAGCTTTCGCTTCCCCACGAGACCGTGCGCAACATCTACGGTCACCAGGAGTGCCGCGCCACCCGGGCCGCCCTGGAAGCGTCGAATCCGGAGCGCCGCCCCTTCGTGGTCACGCGCTCCGGCTACGCGGGCATCCAGCGCTTCGCGGCGGTGTGGACCGGGGACAACCAGAGTCGCTGGTCCCATCTGCGACAGTCGATCCCGATGCTGCTGAACCTTTCGCTCTCCGGGGTGGCCTTCTGCGGCGCCGACATCGGGGGCTTCGCCCTGCCGTGCTCACGAGAGCTGTACGCCCGCTGGATCCAGCTGGGCGCCCTGTACCCCTTCGCGCGAACGCACGCCATGTGGGGAAAGGGCCGTCAGGAGCCGTGGAGCTTCGGGCCGCGGGTGGAGGCGATCGCGCGGGCCGCCCTCGAGCTGCGCATGCGCCTGCTGCCCTACCTGTATGGGCTGTTCCGCGAATCCGAGGAGACCGGGGCGCCGGTCTGGCGACCGCTCTTCTACGAGTTCCCCGACGACCCGGTGGCGCCCACGGTCGAGGACCAGGTGATGCTGGGCCCCTCGCTGCTCGTCGCGCCCGTGGTGGAAAAGGGCGCCCGCGAACGCGACGTGCAGCTGCCGCCCGGCGTTTGGATGAGCTGGAACGACGACGCCCGTTACACGGGACCGCGGCGGATCCGCGTCCCCGCCCCACTGGAGCAGCTGCCGCTCTTCGTGCGCGGCGGCTCCGTCATTCCGACCCGGAGTCCCGTCCTGCACGTCGGCATGCCGCCCGCCGAGCCCTGCGTCCTGGAGGTCTTCCCGGGGGCCGACGGCCGGCACGTGCTCGTCGAAGACGATGGCGGCTCGACGGCCTACCGGCACGGGGCCGTCGCCCGCACCCCGCTGAACCTGAGGGACCGCGCCGGCGGACGTCTGCGTCTGGAGATCGGGCGGCGCGAGGGCGCCTACGCCCTGCCCGAGCGCGCCGCGCGGATCGTGGCGCACGGCTGCCCGGCGCCAGACACGGTCCACTTCGACGGCGTTCGGCTCGAGAGCGGAGCGCCGGCGCCGACGAGCTACAGCTTCTCGGAGGGCCGGATCGAGGTGCGCTTCGTGGACCGCGGCGAGGCCCACCTGCTCGAGATCGATCCGGCGCCGTGACGCGCCCTCCCCCGAAGACAGCGGGAGCCCGGATCGTCTACCCTGGAGCCCCCGAACGGCGGGGCCCGCCCTCGAAGCGAGGTGAGCCATGAAGCACTGGTTCGTTCTCTCGGCCATGGGCAGGGACCGGCCCGGCCTCGTGGCCGAGCTCGCACAGCTGATCTACGACTGCGACGCGAACCTCGACGACTCGCGCATGAGCATCCTCGGCACCGACTTCGCCGTGATCCTGCTCTGCTCCTCGGACGCGGCGGAGGCGGAGCATCGTCTCGCCTCCGGCGCCAAACGACTCGAGCGCGAGCACGGGATGACGATCCTGCTGCGGCCCCTCGGCAACGAGCCGCGCCCGTCCGTCCCGGCGCCGGGCACGCGCCTGTATCGAATCGATGCCGCCGGGGAGGATCGCGCCGGAATCGTGGCGAGCCTGTGCCGGGTGCTCGCCGACCGCCGCGTCAACATCGTCGAGCTCTCGACGCGCAGCCGGCCGGGTCCAGGCGGATCGCCGCACTACGAGATGACGATCGCCGCGGAGGTGCCGGAGAACACCGATGCGCGCGATCTGAGAGAGGCGCTCGAGAAGGAGGCCGATCGCCTCGTCATCGACGTGGCGATCATGCCCGTCTGAAGGCCGCCGCGCAGCGAGCCGGCAAGGCCGAAGGCCGCGCAGCGAGCCGAAGGCGAGCGAAGGCCGGGGCCCGAGCGCGAGCGATCAGCGAGTGCGAGGCCCGGCTGGGCTAGGAGCGCCGGCCGCTCTCGGGCAGGCGGTGTCCCAAGATGCGAAGAAAGACCTCCAGGAACCGGTAGGTGAGCCCCCAGACCACCTGCCGCTCTCCGGAACCGATGCGAATGCCCGGATACGGCGCTCCGATCACGCTCTCCAGCGGGTAGACGACGTGGCGCTCGGGCTCGAGCAGTGAGGTCACGGGGAACCAGAAAGCCTTCTCCACCTCGTGATTCGTGACGAGCGGAGGGGGCTTGCGCACGTAGTACACGTAGGCCGAGACCACCAGGGCGGGCACACCCGCCAGGTGATGGCCCGGCACGTCGTCCAGTCGACCCAGCCTCTCGCCTTCGGCGACGCGCACGCCGACTTCCTCCAGGGTCTCGCGCTCGGCGGCGCTGCGCGCGCTCGCGTCGCCCCGATCGACGCGGCCCCCCGGAAACGCCATGTGTCCCGACCACGGGTCGCCCTCGCGCAGCGCCCGTTCGATGAAGAGCGCCTCGGGAGACTCGCCGGCCCCGCGCAGCACCAGCGCGACGGCCGCGCGCCGCTTCCCTTCCGCGTTCAGCGTGACCGGCTCGTGTGCAGCGAGCGCCCGGCGAATCTGCTCCAGCGACAGCACGTCCCCGAAGATAGTCGACGTGCGCCGCCCGAGGAGTGCGAATCGAGGCGTCGGCACGCGCAGTCAGGCGGCCGAGCCAGACCGGTGGGCTCCCCCCATGTCGCCGCCGCGCCGATCTCGAGGGGCGCTCCCGGCGCCGAAGGCAAAACGCGTCGTGGAGGGAGGCGGCCCATGCGGCCACGGCCCCCACCGGAAGCCCTGCTGCGATAGCCCCCACTCGCCACATCGACCGCGTCCCCGCTGCGAGAGCCGCGGAGGCTACCCCGCGCTTCGGGACCGCGTTCCCGCCCTGCTAACTTCCATCGGATGGCCGAACGTCACGGGCTCGCGTCTTCGGCGCGAAGCATCCTCGATCTGGCCCGATCGGATCGGGTCGCCGCGGGCAAGAGACTCGGCGCGATGTCGATCGACGCCCAGGTCGCGCTCATCCGCGAGGCTCCGCTCCCGCGCCGGTCCGAGCTGCTCGACCTCGTTCCCGAGCCGGAAACCGTGATCCCCCGGATTCCCGAGGCGGAGCTCTGCTTCATCGTCAAGGCCATCGGCCTGGCCGATTCGTCCTGGATCCTCGAGTGCGCGACACCGGCGCAGATCGTGACCTGCGTCGATCTCGACGTGTGGACTGGAACGCTCCCGGACCGTCGCAACCTCGACGCTTGGATCGACGCCATCGCCGAAACGGAAGATGACGCCTGCTTGCGCGGGGTGCGCTCGCTCGACCCGGAGATGATCGTCCTCTACCTGAGGGAACGCATCGACGTGGTCCTCAAGCCCAACGACGACGACTGGCAACCGCCCGAGGGAGCCCACACCCTGGAAGGGCAGTTCTACTTCTCCGCCCGCCGCTCGGACGACGACCTCGCCGCAATCACGCGCGTGCTGCGCCTGCTCTTCCAGGACGACTACTGGACCTACTTCCGGATGCTGCAAGGCGCGATCTGGGAGCTCGACGCGACCAATGAGGAGTGGGCGCTCCGCTGGCGTAACGGTCGCCTCGAGGACCTCGGGTTCCCGTCGTGGGAGAAGGCCATGGAGATCTACGCCACCCTGCGCCCGAGCCAGCTGGCGGTCATCCCGAAGGACGCCCGGCCCCTGGAGACGCGCGAGTGGCACCTGCCGGTGTGGATCCCGCGCCTGCCGGCCGCGTCCGAGTCGGACCCGCTGGTCTTCCGGACCATCGCCCAGCTCGATGACATCGAGCGACGCGCCTCCTTCTACGCGTTCATCGCGACGGCCAACAAGGTGGCGGTGGCCGACCGCATGCCCCTGAGCGACGCCGAGTCGACGCCGCGAGCCATCGAGAAGACGGCGCACTGGATCAGCAAGGGCCTCGCCTTCGTCGCCTCGGAGAACGGTATCGAGCCCGTCGAGGTGCTGCGTAGCGTGCCGCTGCAGCAGCTCTTTCGCGTGGGCGCGAATCTGGACCCGCAGCGGGCGCGCTCATGAGTATCCTGCCTCGGGCCGCCCGACGCCTCCTCGGCCTGCCGCCGCGCCGCCATCGCTCCGCATTCGAAACGCAGTGGCTGCGCCTCTCCGACGGCGTGCGATTGTCGACGACCGTGGTGCGTCCCCTGGCGGGCGACGCCCTGCGCGCGCCCGCGATCCTCGTTCGCACGGCGTCGCCCGCGCACGCGCGCGCGCACCCGGCGCTGCTGGGGTCGCGGATCCTGGCCGAGAGCGGCTACGTCGTGGTCATCCAGGAGTGTCGCGGGCGGCACGCTTCGGAGGGCGAGTTCACCCCGTTCGAGAGCGAAGCCCGCGACGGGCGCGAGACGATCGACTGGATCGCCGGGCAGGAGTGGTTCGACGGGCGACTGGGGCTCGTCGGCTACGGCTACTCCGGCTTCGCCGCCTGGTCGGCACTGGCGGGAGCGGCGGCGCCGGTGGGCGCACTGGCGGTCGCCTTCGCGGCCCGCGACCCCCACGCGCTCCTCTACCCGGGCGGCGCCTTCACCCTCGCCAACGGCCTCGCGTGGGGCGTCGGACTCGGCCAGCGGGAGGCCGTTCCGACGCGCCGCCTCGACCTCGAGCGGGCGCTCCCGTTCCTCCCCGTGCGCGAGGCCGACCGCGTCGCTCTGCGACAGGTCGACGGGTTCCGCACCTGGTTGGACCACCCGCGACCCGACGACTTCTGGGCGTCCGTCGTCGCTCCGGTGCCGTCGAAGCCGCCGCCGACGCTTCTGGTCGCGGGCTGGTACGACGGGGCCCTGGGTCCCCAGCTCGACGACTACGCGGCACTGAAGCGCGCGGCCCGGGACGCGGGCGGCAGCGCCCCCGAGCTCGTGGTGGGGCCCTGGTCGATTCCGACGCGGCCCGGGATCGCAGCCAGCGCGTGGGGCGAGGCCCTGCGTTCCTGCCTGTCTTTTCTCGGCCGTCATCTTCGGGACGCCGGAGAGCCGCCGGCGCCGGTGCGCGTGTTCGTGCGCGGCGAGAATCGCTGGCGCGACGCCCCCGCCTGGCCGGTTTCCGACGGCGAAGGCCGCGCCTTCTACCTGCACAGCGCCGGACGCGCAAACAGCCTCGCCGGCGACGGCGAGCTGCACGCCGAGCCCCCGCGCTCCGCCCAGCCGCCGGATCGCTTCGTCTACGACCCCGCCGATCCCGTACCCACCCGGGGCGGCGGCGGCGACCAGCGCGCGGTCGAGTCGCGGGACGACGTCCTCTGCTACACGACGACGCCGCTCGCGGAGGGCCTCGTCGTGATCGGTCGCGTTCGCGTGGAGCTGTTCGCGGCGTCGAACGCACCCGACACGGATTTCACCGCGAAGCTCGTCGACGTCGCGCCCAACGGCGTCGCGATCCACCTCTGCGACGGCGCGCTGCGCGGCCGCTGGCGCGAAGGTGGCTCCGCGCCGCTCTGGCTCGAACCCGACGCACCCCAGGTCTTCGAGATCGACCTCGGGGCCGCGGCGGTCCGGCTTCCCGCCGGCCACCGGATCCGGCTCGAGGTCTCCTCCTCCAACTTTCCGCGCTTTGACCGCAATCCGAACACGCGGGCCGAGCCCGCGCGCGCGACCGCCGAGAACTGCGCGCCCGCCCGGCAGGCGGTCCACCACGACCCGGAGCACCTCTCGCGCCTCGTGCTGCCGGTCGCCCCGGCGGATCCGGGCGCTTCGGCGCCGGACGCGCGCGCGTGATCCGCAGCGCGGGCGCCGTCTGCACGCGGGC
>JAOTUO010000206.1 GCA_029863845.1 Myxococcales bacterium | reverse complement strand
GAGACGCGTCGTGAAGCGCGCGATCGCCTGGTTCGCCCAGAACCCCGTCGCCGCCAACCTGCTGATGGTGCTGCTCGTCGCGGGCGGCATCGCGTCGCTCCCCCGCATCAACCAGAAGAGCTTCCCGGACATCGACGTCGAAGTGATCCAGATCGGTGTGGCCTTCCTCGGAGCGACGCCCGAGGAGGTGGAGGAGAGCGTCTGCGTCCGGATCGAGGAGGAGATCCAGGGGATCGCGGGGATCGAGCGGATCACCTCGAGCGCCGCCGAGGGCAACTGCGGCGTCTCGGCCGAGCTCATTTCCGGCACCCCGGTCGACCGCGCCCTGAGCGAGATCAAGAACGCCGTGGATTCGATCACGACCTTCCCGGAGGACACCGAGAAGCCGATCGTCAGCCACTTCGAGATCCGCCGCAACGCACTCCAGATCGCGCTCTCCGGCCCGGTGGGCGAGAAGAGCCTCAAGGTCCTGGGCGAGCTCGTGCGCGACGACATCTCGACGCTGCCCGACGTCACCCAGGTGGAGCTCGCCGCCGCGCGCCGCTACGAGATCTCGATCGAGGTGCCCGAAGAGTCGCTGCGGCGCCACGGCATCGCCTTCGACGACGTGGTCCGCGCCGTGGAGCAGGGCTCCCTCGACCGCCCCGGAGGCTCCATCAAGAGCGAGTCCGGCGAGGTGCTGCTGCGCACGAAGGGGCAGGCCTACACCGGCGAGGCGTTCGAGAAGCTCGTCGTGATGACGCGTCCGGACGGGACGCGGCTGCTGATCGGCGACGTGGCGACGGTGGTGGACGGCTTCCAGGAGGACGATCTCTACGCGCGCTTCGACGGCAGCCCCGCGGTGCTGATCAAGGTCTACCGCGTGGGCGACCAGAAGGTCCTCGACCTCGTCGCGCGCGTGAAGCAGCACCTGGCCGGAGCGGTGGAGCGGCTGCCCGCAGGCCTCGACCTCACCGTCTGGCGCGACGGCTCGAAGTCGCTCCGCGATCGCCTGGACATCCTGATCCGGAACGGCCGCAGCGGCTTCATCCTCGTGTTTGCGCTGCTGGCGCTCTTCCTGCGCCTGCGCCTCGCCTTCTGGGTATCGATCGGCGTGCCCATCGCGTTCGTGGGCTCGCTGCTGCTGTTCCCGCCGCTCGGCGTCTCGATCGACGTGATCTCGCTCTTCGCGTTCATCCTGGTGCTGGGCCTGCTGGTGGACGACGCGATCGTCGTGGGCGAGAACGTCCACCGCCACCAGGAGCGCGGCGAGGACGCGCTGGGCTCCGCGATCCGCGGGGCCCAGGAGGTGGCGGTCCCGGTGATCTTCGGCGTGCTCACGACCGTGGCCGCCTTCATGCCGTTGATCGTGGCGCCCGGGCCGATGGGCCAGGTCTTCAGCGCGATCGGCACGGTCGTGGTCTGCTGCCTGCTGCTCTCGCTGATCGAGTCCCAGCTCGTGCTCCCCGCGCACCTCGGGCACATGAAGCTCGAGCGCGATCGCGAGCGGGGCGGGCTGGTGCCGGCCGGCAACGGGGTGAACCACCGTTGGAAGCGGCTCCAGCGCGGGTTCGCCACGAGCCTGGACCGCGTGGCGCAGGACTTCTACCGCACGCGCCTCCAGCAGGTGCTCGAGTGGCGCTATGCCGCGCTCGCGGTGGGCGTCGTGCTGCTGCTGTGGACGGTTGCGATCCTGGGCACCGGGCTCATGAAGTTCTCCTTCTTCCCGCAGATCGAGGGCGACTACGTCTCGGCGCGCCTCACGATGCCGCTGGGCACGCCCGCCGAGGTCACGGCCGCCGCCGTGGGCCCGATCGAGGCCGCCGCCTGGAAGCTCAAGGCGGAGCTCGAGGCGGAGTACGGGGCCGCCGCAGGCGGGCCCATCGTGAAGCACGTGCTCGCGTCGGTGGGCGAGCAGCCCTCGCTCCGGGCCCTGCCCACGCTCGCGCGACTGGTTCAGGGCGCTGCCCACCTGGGAGAGGTGTCGCTGGAGCTCGTGGGCGGCAACGACCGCCCCATCTCGGCCAAAGAGGTGGCGAACCGCTGGCGCGAGCTGGCCCCGCCGATCCCGGGCGTCGAGCAGCTGGTGTTCGCCTCGGCGCTCTTCTCGGTGGGCGATCCGATCGACGTCCAGATCGCGTCGGCCGACGTCGAGCAGCTCCAGGTGGCGGCCGAGCGGATCAAGCAGAAGCTGCGCGAGTTTCCCGGCGTCTTCGACGTGGCCGACAGCTTTCGCGAGGGCAAGCAGGAGATCAAGCTGGCGCTCCTGCCCTCGGCCGAGCCGCTCGGCCTGACGCTGGACGCTCTCTCGGGCCAGGTGCGACAGGCCTTCTACGGTGAGGAGGCGCAACGCATCCAGCGCGGGCGCGACGACGTGCGCGTGATGGTGCGCTACCCGCGCCGGCAACGGCGCTCGCTCGAGGATCTCGAGAACCTGCGGATCCGGACACCCGACGGCGGCGAGGTGCCCTTCTACAGCGTGGCGCGCGCGGAGCGCGGACGCGGCTACGCCACGATCCGGCGCGCGGACCGCCGGCGCGTCATCAACGTGACGGCCAACGTGGACGAGAACCGGGCCAACGCCAACGAGATCCTGGCCGCCCTCGAGCGCGAGTTCCTGCCGCAGCTCGTCGCCGACTTTCCGAGCCTCACCTACGACCTCGAGGGCGAGCAGCGCGAGCAGCGCAAGAGCACGCGGGCGCTCATGCGCAACGGCGCCCTCGCGCTGGTGTTGATCTACGCGCTGCTGGCCGTGCCGCTGCGCTCCTACGGCCAGCCGCTCATCATCATGGCCGTGATCCCCTTCGGCCTGGTGGGCGCCATCGCCGGCCACCTGCTCATGCGGCCCATCACGCCGGCGGTGCGCGACTTCTCGATGATGTCGGTCTTCGGCGTGGTGGCGCTCTCGGGCGTCGTCGTGAACGCGAGCCTCGTGCTGGTGCACTACGTGAACCAGCAGCGGGCGGAGGGCAAGCCCCTCGCGCAGGCCGTGTGCGACGCCGGCGTGGCCCGCTTCCGGCCGATCGTGCTGACGTCGCTGACGACCTTCGCGGGCCTGACACCGTTGCTGCTCGAGCGCAGCGTGACGGCGCAGTTCCTGATCCCGATGGCCACGTCGCTCGGCTTCGGCGTGCTCTTCGCGGCGTCGATCTCGCTGTTCCTGGTGCCGGCGTCCTACATCATGCTGGACGACCTGAAGGGTCTGTTCCGCCGCGGCGCGCCGCCGGCCGTTGCGGCCCCGGCCCCCGCGTCCGACGCCTCCGAGCAGGAGGGCGCGCGCATCCACGCCCTTCCCCGCGCGCGCGCCGACTGAGAGCTGTCCGCTACGCGGGGCGCCGGGCCTCCACCACCTTGGAGAGCCACGCGCGGCGCACGGCGGCGCCCTCGAGGCCCGTCTTGGCGACGAGCGCGGCGAGGTCGTCGCGGACGTAGTCGCGGAAGAAGGGCTCGTGCACCTGGGCCGCGAAGCCCTCGAGGAAGAAGGCGAGGTCGCGGGCTTCGGCGATCTGGGCGGAGTCTTCGAGCACGAGCAGGCCGCCGGGACGGAGCACGCGCGCCATCTCGGCCATCACCCGCCGGCGCGTCCGGCGCGGAAGCTCGTGGAAGAGGAACACGCTCGTGACGATGTCGAAGTAGTCGTTGCGGAAGGGGAGCGCTTCCGCGTTCTCGGCGACGAGCGTCACCTCGGGCACGCCCACGAGCCCGTCGCGCGCGGCCTCGAGGTAGTAGGGGCTCAGGTCGACGCCGAAGTAGCGGTGGCCGGGGAGCGCCGCCGCGATCTGGTTGAGCGCGCGACCCGTGCCGCAGCCCACGTCGAGGATGCGCAGCGTGCGGCCCGGGCTGCGGCGCGCGAAGCGCACCATCGGCGGGATCACCTGGCGGCGCATGACGTCGGCGCAGCCCATGAACAGGAACTCGACGCTCAGGTCGTAGAGCCGCGCCGAGTCGTGGCTCAGGTAGCCGTCGGTCTGCCAGTGGTAGTTGCGGCGGAAGTAGGCCGGGAAGCGGCCCAGGTCGGCGTCCTCCGGCAGGTCGCTGAAGTCGCCGCGGCGCGAGCGCAGCCAGACGCGCGGCATGTCCAGCAGGAAGCGCGGGAGCGCCTTGGCGTAGTCGTAGAGGGGCATTCCGAAGAGCAGCGTCGGCGGGTAGAGGCCGCGCTCGACGTTCGCGAGGTCGCTCGCGAGCAGCCGCTCGTACTCGCGCCGCAGGGCGCGGAGCGCCGCCTCGCCGGGCCGCAGCCGTTGCTTCGCGATCGCCCGCAGCGCCGTGTGCGCGGCGAGCAGCCCGACCCGGAACGAGGCCTGCTGGGCGCGGTAGGCCGTCCGCCAGGCCGGCCGCGGCAGGATCGAAACCACCGGATCGAAAGCTCCCATGTCTTCAGTCGTTCATGGTGTAGGCGTCGCGCAGGGCGTGGACGTGCTCGCGCCACACGTGTTCGGCGCGGGCCGCGTCCGCCACGGGCCGGCGGATCATGCGGAGGCAGTGCTCCGCCTGCACCTCGCTCGTGCTCGGCTTTCCGTGCAGCTGGACCGTGAAGCGCGAGAAGTCGCGCACCAGGACGTCGAAGATCTGGTCCACCAGCGCGCGTTCAATCTCGTAGATCTCGGCGTTCTCCAGCAGCAGCTGGCCGTAGACCACCAGCGTGAAGATCTCGCCCACGGCCAGCAGGAAGTCCGTGTCGCGGTTCTGGGCCTCGTCGGGCGTGGCGCTCGCCAGCATCTCCTTGAAGGCCTCGACCTGCTCGCGGAAGACGTTCACGTTGGGGAGGTCGAAGCGGGCGAAGACCGGCGTGTAGTCGTGGAAGCGGATCCCGCCCAGGCCCCGGGTCGGCCCCTGGTCGAAGAGGAAGTCGTCGTTGCGGGGATCGTCGCGGCGCGGGATCTCGGGTAGCTCCGCCGGCTGGAAGAAGTAGTTCGCCATGAACTTGACGATCAGGGCGATGTTCACGTGCACGGTGCCTTCGAGCTTCGGCAGGGCCCGGATGTCGCGCGCGGCCATCTCGAAGTAGGTGTTCTTCTCGAAGCCCTTCGCTGCGATCACGTCCCACATGTGGTTGATCACGTCCTCGCCCTGGGTGGTCACCTTCATCTTGACGACCGGGTTGTAGAGCAGGTAGCGGCGGTCGTCGGCCGAGGCCGAGCGCATGTAGTCGGCGGCGCGTAGCGCCACCAGCTTCATGGCCACGAGGCGCGCGTAGGCGTCGGTGAAGAGCGCTCGGGCGTGCGGGAAGTCGGTGACGTGAATCCCGTAGAGCTCGCGGTGCGCGGCGTGGTGGATGGCCTCGTAGAAGGCGTGGGTGCAGATCCCGATCGACGCCCAGCCGAGGTTGAACTTGCCGATGTTCACGGTGTTGAGCGCGGCGTTCCAGGCCTCCTTGCCCCGCGAGAGGATGTCCTCCTCCCCGACGGGGTAGTCGCTCAACTCGTACTCGGAGACGAAGTTCTGGCTGTGGCAGACGTTCTGGACGCAGTTGTAGTTCGGGTGCTGGGATTCCACGGCGAAGAAGCAGGGCTCGCCGGAGTCCGTGAGCTTGCCGAAGGTCGAAACCAGGGCCGCCAGGTTCCCGTTGCCGATGTAGTACTTGCGGCCGTTGGCCCGGTAGCCACCGTCTCCCCGGGGCTCGAGCGCCATCTCGGTCGAATAGAGGTCCGCGCCGTGGGTCTGCTCCGAGAGGCCGAAGGCGAAGATCTCTCCCTCCTCGAGCAGCTGCGCCGTCCTGCGCTTGACCGCCTCGTTCGCGCTCATCCAGATCGGGCCGAGGCCCAGCACCGAGACCTGCCAGGTGTACCAGTACTGGAGGCCGTAGAAGGCCAAAATCTCGGCGAACTCGCAGATCCTCCAGGTGTCCCAGCGGCAGTCGTCCGCCCCGTAGCCGGAGGGCGTGCACATCGTCGCGAAGATCCGCTTCTCGCGGACGAAGTCCAGGAAGTCGGCGTACCAGACGGCCGCGTGGTCGTCTTCCTTGAGCTGTCGCTTCCCCTTGCGCTCGAAGAACTCGATGGTCTCGAGCATCACCTCGCGCGAGCGCTCGTCGGGGTACTTGCGGTCGTGCTTCTTGGGCTGGAGGAGGATCATGTCGGTTTCCTTTTTCGGGCTGCGGCGATCCCGTCGCCGCCGGGTCCGTTCAGGTCACATCAGTCAGGTCACGTCAGGGTAGGGCAGGAGGCCGCCCGAGCGCTCGCCGCCTAGGCGAACTCCGTCCGGAACGCCGCCCGCTGCTCGGAGGTTCCGAGCATCACGAGCTCGTGGCCCGCGGCGAGCTCAGTGTCCGGAGTGGGGTTCAGGGCCGGTCCGTCGGGCTTCTGGACCGCGATCACGTTGAGTCCCGTCCGCGTTCCGATCGCGCTCTCGCCCAGGGTCCGCCCGGCCAGCGAGTCGGGAACCGGCTCCACGAAGAGATCCACGCCCTCTCCCACCAGCACCAGGTCCCAGCCGTGGACCAGCGAGAGCACCGAGGTGATCGCGAGGTTGCTGTAGCTCAGCACGAAGTCCGCTCCCGCGCGATAAACCGCCTCCACGTTCCGCTCGTGCGTGATGCGACTCACGATGTGGGTGTGCGGATTGAGCCGCCGGCAGTAGACCGCCAGGAAGATGTTGGCGGCGTCGTCGTTCGTGGTCAGGACCACCGTAGGCGCCTTTGCGAGGCCAGCCTCCATCACGACCTCCAGGTCGGCCGCGTCGCCCGGGAACACGCGGTCGGCGATCTGCGAGAGCGGGCCCTGGAGGCCCGGGTCGCGCTCGACCATGTGCACGGCGATGCCCCGCTTCTTGAGGGCGCGGGTGGCCGCACGGCCGACCTTGCCTCCGCCGATCACCAGCACCGGATTCTCGTTCGGTTCGTAGATCACGAAGATCGCGTCGAGGGAGGCGACCTGGCTCTCGGTGCCGACCACGATCGCGATGCTGTAGTCGGAGAGCACCGTGTCGGCCCGGGCGGGTACCACCCGTCCCCGCTCGGAGCAGGCCACGATGTTGAGGCCCGTGAGCTGGCGCAGGCGCGTGTCGGCGACGGTCCGCCCCGTGAGTGGCGTGCCGTGCACGGGGAACTCCGCGATCACGAGATCCTTGAAGCGCCCGACGGTGTGGGCCTGGGGGGTGCCCACCGTCACCCGGCTGGCGAGCTGCTGGCCGAGCCGGTGCTTCAGCGGCAGGACGGACGTGGCGCCGCTCAGCTCGAGCACGTCGATCGAGTCCTTGTCTTCGGCGAGCGCCGCGATCGGCAGGGTCGCGTACTTCTCGCGGATGGTCAGCGTGATGTTGGTGTTGAGGGCGTCCGCCAGGTTCGCGAAGACGAGCCTCGCGTCGGAGGCCCGCGCCGCGTCGTAGGTGGCGCCGGCGTCGATGTCCCCCATCACGACCGAGATCCCATCGCCGTGCAGGCGCGATGCCGTCGTCGGGTCCGGTTCGATCACGCAGTAGCGGATGCCCTGTTCGTCGAGGCGCTCGATCAGCCCACGAGCGAGCTCGTCGTAGCGGCAGATGATCACGTGGTCGTTCACGTCGGCGTCGATCCGGGTGGGAGCGCGACCGTGAAGCTGCGCCTCGAGCCAGGGGGCGTAGAAGAACCGGATGAAGGCGAAGGGGAGGACGA
>JAOTUO010000008.1 GCA_029863845.1 Myxococcales bacterium | reverse complement strand
CGCATCTCGGGCGTGATCGCACCGACGCGCGCGTGTTCGAGCTGCGTGACGGGCGTGAAGCCCGCGGGCGGCGTCCACCGCCCGTCGCGCCGCATCCAGTCCGCCGGCATGAAGTCCCAGGCGGTCCTGTCCGACGCGGCGGGCATTCCGGGCGTGTCGGGCGAGCTGAATGCGAGGCGTCCGCCCACGTCGCCCGGGTTGGCGAAGCTTCCGGGGGTCGTTCGAACTCCCGCGCTCGACGGGGTTCCACCGACGGGCGGAAGCCGCCAGGTGCGTTCGCCGGGATGATTGGGCATCGCTGGGCACTCCGTGGACGATGCGGAGCGCCACAGGGTGGGCCGTTGAGAGCCTTGCCTACGCTCGTGCGAACGAGTTCAGGTTCCAAGGGTCTGATCTCAGGCCAGCCGTTCGACCGGCCACCCCCAGGCTCCGCTTTCACGTCAGCCTAACACCCGGTGTATCGGCCCTCAAGGTCGGGCGAGTGATACCTTGCCGGCGTGATTCCCTGGAATGCGCTGCTGCAGCGACTCGCCGAGGCGCCCCGAGACAACGGCACGGCGGCGTTGCATCAGGCCGCCGCCTTCCTCCGGCAGACGCTCGAGGGCGTCGGTCTCGAGGCCGAGCTCGTGGCCTTTACGGCACAGCCGTACCGCCTGCGCCTGGCGGGGGTCATCGCGCTGGCGGGGGGGCTGCTGTACGCGCGCGCGCTGCTCGCGGGTCGCAACGCGCTTGCCCTGGCCGTGGCCGTCTTGCTGCCGACGCTGCTGCTGGCCCAGCTCGAATTCGGCGTGCCGGTCTTCGGCTGGATCGGCGCACAGACGCAGCACCACGTTCGTGCGCGACGGCCCGTCGAGGCTCCCTCGCGCCGCCTGCTGCTCACGGCGCACTACGACACCAAGACCGACGTCCTCGACCACGTGGAGCGGGCGCCGATCGACCGACTCGCCGTGCCCGTCGCGCTCCTGATGGTCCTCGCGCCCGCGGCGGGCGCCCTCGCAGCGCGCTCCCGAAAGCGAGGGCGGTTCGTCGCGGGGATCGCAGGCTTCGCCGCGGGCGTCGCCGCGCTCTACGGCCTCGGCATGTTCATCGCGTTGTCGGCGGGCGCCTTCGTGCCAAAGCGCAGTCCCGGCGCCCTCGACGACGGCGGCGCCTGCGCCGTCCTGGTGCGACTCGCCGAGGTCCTGACCGCCATGCCGGCCCCCGAGCGGACGCAGGTCGAGATCCTGCTGCTCTCCGCCGAGGAGGTCGGGGTCCAGGGTTCGGAGGCGCTCGCGGCGCACTCCTTCGCGGCGCCGCCGGCGCTGCCCACCTTCGTCGTGAACCTGGAGGGGCTCGGGGCGTCTCCCGATCACGCCGTGCTCGCGCGCGAGCGTTTCACGCTGCGCTCGCTGGCGCCAGACGCCCGGCTCGTCGCGCTGCTCGACGCCGTTCATCGCGAGCTGTTCGAGAAGCCGCTCCCGATGACCCCCTACGGCGGAGCCACGGACGCGCGCTCCTTCCTCGCGCGCGGGATTCCGGCGGCGACGTTGCTCAGCCTCGAGCCCGGAGAGCGCTTCCCGCGCGGCCTGCACTCCGCGCGCGACGACCGATCGCGCCTCGACGAGGACTCCCTGGAGGCGAGCGTCGCCTACCTCCTCGCGATCGTGAAGGCCGTGGACGAACGCGAGCTGTGATGGCGAGCGTCGCGTCCGCGCGTGCTAAGGTCCGGCGCGCATGGGACCCTTCCGGCTCGTCGTCTCCGCTCTCGCGTCCGCCACCCTCGTCATTGCGGTGTCGGTGACCGTCGGCTGCGACCGCGGCGTCGAGCCCTTCGATCCCGCCGAGCAGCCCCGGCAGCCGGACCTCTCCAAGATCTTTCCGGCGGGCGCCAAGCCGGGTCCCCAGCCGGCGGAGATGCCCCAGGCGCCCGGGGGCCGCACGGGTCAGCGCGGCGCGCCTGCGTTGGCGTCCTTCGCGGAGCCGATCCAGGGGACGGTGACGGTCGCCGGCGAGGTGGCGGATCGGGTGCCCGCCGCCTCGGTGCTCTTCGTGATCGCGCGTTCGGGGGAATCGGGTCCGCCGCTGGCGGTCAGGCGCATCACATCGCCCCGGTTCCCGCTGGACTTCGCGATCGGACCCGGCGACCGCATGATCACCACCCTGCCATTCGCCGGTCCGCTGCGCCTCACGGCACGCCTCGACGGCGACGGCAACGCCGCCACGCTCGAGCCCGGAGACCTCCTGGGTGTCGCGGAGGGCGACTACCAACCCGGCGATCGCGGCGTCTCCCTCGTGATCGACGAAGTCATGTGACCGGAGGCGGGGCGCGGCCTCGCCCGCCGACGCCCCGCTGAGAACGAAGACTAGATCACGTCGAGCGATTCCACCGCCGCCCGGGTTCCCGCGACGACGAGGCGGTCGCCCTCCTCGATGCGATCGTCGGCCGTGGGGACGCGGACGGCGGACTTTCCGTCGGCGGGCTGCCGCTTGCGCAGCAACACGACCTGGGCTCCGGTCGTCGAGCCGATGGCCAGCTCGCGGATCGTACGCCCGAAGAAGCGCGGGGGCGGCTGGATCTCCTGCAGCACGTAGCCGCCGCCGAACTCCACCTGCTGCCCCTTGCTCGCCACGATCACGTTGCTCGAGATCGAGCCGGCGAGGTCGCGGCGCAGCACCTCGCGGTTGTACGCGTGGATCACATCGCTCTTGTGCACGCTACCCACCATCTTCCTCGCATCGTCGCGGTCAACGACGGCGATCTCCTCGCCGAGGCTCCGGCTGAATAGCTGCATGACGACGTCGAGGTCGTCGTCTTCCGTGACGGTGGCCTGGTCGGGCTCGAGCAGGTCGCCGGCGACGACCAGCCCGCGCAGCAGGTCCTGCTCGGCCAGCATCCGCGTCAGCTCGCGCAGGTGGATCGCGCCGAGCAGCCGGTCGCGCTCGTCCACGACGAAGAAGTCGGTGTGCTCGCTGGCCAGGACGCGCTCGACCACCGTCTGGAAGTCGCCCGCGACCGGCAGGCGCTCCGGGTCGCGGTCGATGACGTCGTGGACGTAGAGGCTCTTGAGGACGTTCTTCTCCTCTTCCTCGTAGAGGTCGATTCCGCGGCGTGACAGCTTCAGCGTGTAGATCGATTCGCGCTGAAGGAAGGTGGTCACGAGCGTGCTCACCACGCAGGCGGCCATCAGCGGGGGGATGATGTCGATGGTTTGCGTGAGCTCGAAGATCATGATGATCGCGGTGATCGGCGCGTGGGTGGCGGCGGCCACGACGGCGCCCATGGTCACGAGGGCGTAGGCGCCGGAGGAGGCCGTCACGTCGGGAAACCACTCGTGGACGAAGGTTCCGAAGAAGCCGCCGGTCATGGCGCCGAGGAACAGCGACGGCGCGAAGATGCCTCCCGAGCCGCCGGAGCCGAGGGTGAGGGAGGTCGCCGCGACCTTGGCGACCAGCAGGACTCCCAGGAGCAGCGCGGGCAGCTGCCCCGTGAGCGCCTGGGTGATCGTGGAGTAGCCGACGCCGAAGACGTTGGGGAGGGTGATGCCGATGGCGCCTACGAGGAGACCGCCGACGGCGGCCTTCGTGTACTCGGGAATCGGCATCCTCTCGAAGAGATCCTCGGTCGCGTAGAGGGACCGCATGAACACCAGCGCGACGAGACCGGCGATGAAGCCGACCACCATGTAGGGCAGCAGCTCGAAGGGACTCGCCAGCTCGTAGGGGGGGACCTCGAAGGCGGGGGTGTTGCCGAGCAGGAAGCGCGAGAGCACCGTCGCGACCACCGACGCGATCACGATGGGGCTGAGCTGGGCGACCCCGAAGTTCCCGACGACGATCTCGGCGGCGAAGAGCGCTCCCGCGATGGGCGCGTTGAAGGTGGCGGCGATGCCGGCCGCGGCGCCGCAGCCCACGATCGTGCGGAGCTGGCTCGCGGGCACCCGGAGCATCTGCCCGATGCTCGAGCCGAGGGCGGACGCGATCTGCACGATCGGGCCCTCGCGCCCGACCGAGCCCCCCGAGCCGATGCAGATCGCCGAGGCGAGCGCCTTGACGGCGACCACGCGCCGGCGGATCACGCCCCCGCGCAGCGCCACGGCCGCCATCACCTCGGGCACGCCGTGCCCCTTGGCCTCGCGGGCGAACACGTAGATGAGCGGGCCGACGATGAGCCCGCCGATCGCCGGCAGGAGCAGGCGCCAGTACCACTCGATCCCGTTGGCGACCGCGAGGGGATCGTGGGCCTCGGCGAGCAGGCCCTTCGCGAACAGATCGCGAACTCCGGCGAGCCCCTCGAAGAAACCGGCCTGGAAGAATTGGATCAGGAAGCGGAACGCGACCGCGCCGAGTGCGCCGGCGATGCCGCAGGCGACGGCCACCGACACCATGAAAAGGTGCCCCGTGGTTCGCACCCTGGGTTTCGCGGTCGCTGCCATGTGGCTCTCGGGTCTCCAGCCGGCGGGATCGTAGCCGACTCGACATGCTAGCCTGAGCCTCGATGCGATCGCGCATGCCGCTCGGCGACTTCCTGGTCGCCTATCTCCGGCGGGCCGGCGTGACCCACATCTTCGGTCTGCCCGGCGACCTGGTGCTCGGGCTCTTCCACCGCTTCGGCCGCGCGCGCGACCTCGAGATCGTCACCCTCTCCCACGAGCCCGCGGTGGGCTTCGCCGCCGACGGCTACGCCCGCAGCACGCGCAAGCTGGGCGTCGTGTGCGTGACCTACGGGGCCGGGGGGCACAACGTCGTCAATCCGGTGGCGGGCGCCTACGCCGAGCAGGTGCCGCTGCTGGTGATCTCGGGAGGTCCGGGCGAGGCCGAGCAGAAGCTGGGGGGCGTTCACCACCAGGTCAAGGACGTCGAGTCCCAGGCCCGGATCTTCGCGGAGGTGACCTGCACGGCGCGGATCCTGCGGCACCCGGAGCTCGCGGCCGAACAGATCCACGCGACCGTACGCGTGATCTCGGACGAGCATCGACCCGGGTACCTCGAGATCCATCGGGACATGGTCGACGTCGCGATCTCCGTGCCGAAGCACATCGTCGACTGGAACGGCTCGTTTCCGCGGCCGGCGTCGGACGCGCGCAAGCTGAGCGAGGCCGTCGCCGACGTCGTCGCGCGCCTCGAGGCGGCCAGGCGACCCCTCCTGATCGCCGGCGTCGAGCTCTATCGCGAGCGCGCGGAGCGCGACTTCCGGCGCCTCGCGGAGCGGCTCGGCGCGCCCGTCACCACGACGCTGCTCGCGAAGGGCGTGTTTCCCATGGACCACCCCCTGCACATGGGCGTCAGCATCGGGCCCTTCAGCGCGCCGGAGATCCGGAAGCGCGTGCGCGAAGCCGATCTGGTGCTCTCGCTGGGGAGCCAGCTCACGGACCTGAACCAGGGCGCTGCGAAGCCGCAGGTGCGGCGCGAACACTCGGTCTGGGCGGAATCCCACCGGGTCGACGTCTCCTTTCACACCTACACCGACGTGGCGCTCAAGGATTTCGTGACCCGTCTCTCGAAGGAGCGCCTGCCGCGCTTCGAGGAGCGGATCCGCTACCGCGACAACCTGAAGCGGAAGCCGGCGGGCCGGGCGCCGTCGCGACTGACGGTCAACGACCTCCTGATCGAGGTCAACGATTTCCTCGCGGCCCACGCGGGATACGACGTCTTCGCCGAGTCGGGCGACATGCTGTTCGGCGGGCTCGAGATCCGCCAGCGCGAGGGCGGCCTCTACTACGCACAGGGCTACTACGCCTCCATGGGCTTCGCGATCCCGGCGGCCCTGGGGGCGCAGATCGGCACGGGCCGGCGCCCGCTGGTGCTGTGCGGCGACGGCGGCTTCCAGATGACGGGGCCCGAGGTCTCGCACGCGCCGGCCCGGGGTCTCTCGCCCATCGTCGTGCTCGTGAACAACTCGGGCTGGGGGATCTTTCGCCCCGTGTCGCCGCGCGGAGACCTGCTGGATATCCCCCCCTGGCCGTACGCGGAGCTGGCCCAGGCCTGGGGCGGCGTGGGCATCCGTGCTCGGACCCGCGACGAGCTTCGGGAGGCGCTGCGCGCCGCCCACGAGGTGCGCGAGTTCGTCATCGTCGAGTGCGTCGTCCCGCGCACCGACCTCTCGCCGGTGAGCCGGCGCTACATCCGAGAGAGCGCTCGTAAGGGCCGTGCGCCGAGTTAGCAGCCCGAAGGGTGCGGAGCTTCTGCCGGCGACCGGCAGCGCGGCGACGGCGGGTGCGCCGCTTCGCGAGCTCGCAGCCGGCTTCGGAATCGGGGTCGTCGTCGCCGCGCTCTTCTACTCGCCGCTGCTCTTCGGAGGCGCCCTCCACGGCTACGACTGGAGCTCGCACCACTGGAACTACTTCGACTGGGTTCGGGTCTCGCTCAGCGAGTTCCGCACCCTGCCGCTGTTCATGAACGACGCCTGGATCACGAAGAACTTCCTCGCGAACGCCGAGTCGCCGTCGCTCGGCCCGTTGGTCCCGCTGCTGCTCTTCCTGCCCACCGGCGCGTACATCAAGCTGCTCCTCGTCGTCTTCAGTGCCGCCGGTTTTGCCGGCCTGTTCTTCTTGCTCCGAGACGTCGCCGTCCGGCGCGAGATCGCGGGCTTCGCCGCGCTCGTCTTCGCGTTCAACGGCTTCTTCGTGGCGCATCTCTCGGTGGGGCACCCCTGGGCGATGGGGGCGCAGCTGCTGCCGGGGCTCGTGTGCTCCTACCGCCGCGCCGCGCTCGGCAGCGGGCGCGCCCTGTGGCTCGCCGCGGTGCTGAACGCCTGCGCGATCCTGGGCGGACAGCACCAGCCCTTCGTGTGGCAGAACCTGCTGCTGGGCCTGCTGGCGCTGCTGTGGGCGATTCGCGCTCGCGCGCTCTTCCCGATCCGGCGCCTGGCTCTGGTGGTGTTGGCGACGGCTGGACTCGCCGCCGTGAAGCTGCTGCCGATGCTGGCGGAGTTCGCCGATTACGCTCCCACGGCTCGCATCGAGGGGCTGCCGCTCGCGCTCCTCCTTCCCACACTCCTCGCCGGCGGACAGCATCCCGAGTGGCAGGTCCCGGGCCTCGTCTACGCTCACGGCAGCGGCTGGTGGGAGTACGCGTTCTACGTCGGCCCGATCGCCCTCGGCTGCCTGGCAGCGGGCGCCGCGCTCTCGCGGCGCTGCTGGCCGCTGCTGGCGATCGCCGCCCTGTTCTTCGTCCTCGCGGTGGACTGGCCCTCGCCGCTGCGCGGGCTCCACATCTGGCCGTGGCTCGAGAATCTCCCGATCTGGCGCACCCAGCGCGGACCATCGCGTTTTCTCTTCCTGGCGCTCTTCGGCTTCCTCGTGGCCGCAGCCGTCGGGCTCGAGCGCCTGTGGGATCGGGACTTCGCGCGCTGGCCGCGGGCCGCGTCGGGTGCCGCACTCGCGCTGTGCGTGCTGGTGGCCGCGGACCTCTACGCCGCGAGCCTTCCCTGGCAGCGCGCCGCTGTCGGCGACGCGCTCGCTTCGCGGGACCACCGGCCGCGGCCGCTCGTTCTCGGAGCGCCGGGAGCCGTCACCGCCGAGCTGCGCGAGTTCGCGCCCAACCGGCTCGTCTACCGCGCGTCGGCCGCGCGGCCTGGTCGGCTGGTGTTCCCGTTCCGCTACGGAAAAGGCGCGCCGGAGTGGCGCATCGACGGGTTGCCCGCCGTATCCGAGCGCGGCAAGCTCGCCGTGGACGTCCCGATCGGCGAGCGCGACATCGTCATGGTCTACAGGCCGAGGTTGTTCGCGGCCGGCTTCGCGTCGAGCGCCCTGACGCTGGGCTGCGTCGCCGGCACCGCGCTCTGGCGCCGCCGCCGCCCCCCCGAAGACCGGAAGGAATGATCGATCTGCAGCGCGTTCGGCGGCGACTGTCGGAGCCCGGACCCTGGCTCTGGACCGCGCTCGCCATCGGGGCGGTCGTCCGCGCCGGGCTGGTGGTCTTCAGCGAAGGCAGCGACGACGTGCCCATCTGGTTCAGCCACGCGGCCTGGACGCGCCGGTACGGACTCGTCGGGTACTACGAGTGGCAGGAAGTCTTCAATCACCCGCCGTTCATCGGTAAGGCGATGTCGCTGCTGTGGGTGCTCTCCCAGATGGCAGAGATCCCGTTCCGCATCCTGCTGCGCGCGCCCTTCGCCGCGCTGGATCTCGGCAACGCGCTCCTGCTGCTGCACCTCTTCCGCCGGTCACCGCACCGCTACGTGATCTTCGCCGGCTATTGGCTGAATCCGCTCTCGATCCTCTACTCCGCCTACCACGGCAACACGGACACCGGCGTGGCCTTCTTTGGTCTGCTCGCCGTCGCGGCGGCGGCGAAGCGTCGCCCGCTCGTTTCCGGGGCGGCGCTGGGATTCGGCCTCTGGCTCAAGCTGCCCGTGATCCTGGCGGCGCCGGCGCTCCTGTTCGCCTTCGAGGGCTGGCGGCGCCGGCTCGCCTTCGCCGTCGCGATGCTGCTGGTGGGCCTCTCGACCTACCTCCCCGTGCTGGTCGAAGCGCCCGGGCTCGTCGTCGAGCGGGTCCTGGCGTACCCCGGGCTCAACATCATGACGCCGGGAGGGAGTCCGATCTGGACGATCTGGAGCGTCTTCGGCATCGCCGACGCGCTTCCGAACGCCTGGCGACCGGCCCTCGACGCCGTGATCGAAGCCCACGCCGCGCACAACACCCTGGTCTGCGTGCTGCCCCTGATCGCCTTCGCGTGGCTCCGGCGCCGGGAGCGGACGGCGCGCGAGCTCGGCACGACCGTCTGCGGCTGCTTCATCGTCTTCTACGCCTTCAACAACAACTTCCTGTCGTTCCAGTACTTCGCCTGGTCGGTTCCGTTCTGGTTCTTCCCGGGCGCCCGCTTCGCGGCGGTCGCCACGCTCGCGATCGGCGGCTACGTGTACGCCGCCTACGCGTTCTTCTGCGGCAGCCCGCTGCTCCTGGGCGCCTGGGACTTTCGCGGGCATCCCCAATGGCCCGCGTGGCTCGTGCTGTGGCGCGACATCGCCGTGTTGTGGTGCTTCGTCTCCGCGTGGGCCTTCCTGGTCGCCGCGGCGCGCGCGGAGTGGCGGCGAAGCCGGACTCGGGAGAGGCGGTAGCATACGGCGATGCGCCGCGGGTCGGAGTCCAGCGACGGTTGTCTGGCGGCGCTCCCCATCGCAGCCGCACTCGTGATCCTGCTCGCGCGGTGGCTGCCCATTCGCTTCGAGTTCGTCCCGAACGACCTGGGGATCGTGAGCCTCGCGACTCTCGCGCGCTATCCCGGCCAGCAGGAGATGTTCTGGTTCGCGTTCGCGCTCGGGGCGGGGACGCTGCTCACGTGGCTGTTCGCACGCGCCTTCCGTCGCGCCGGAGCGAGTCTCCGAGCGGTCGTCGGTTGCGAAGCGCTCGGGGCGGCGGCGCTCCTCGCGGTGCTGTGGCTTCCCGACGCCGCCTCGGCCCTCGTCTGCGGCGCCGCCGTGGGGGGGGCGCTGTGGGTCGCGTCCCGCGGCGGGCCGCGGCACTCGGAGCCCGTCGCCATCCGTGCCTTCCCCCGACCCGCCGCCCGCCGGCCGCTCGTGGTGGCGGCCTGGATCGCGGGCGCGATCGGCCTGGCCCTGCTCATCGCCCCCGGCTTCTGGCTGGCGCTGTGGCGGGTCGCGACCGGGATCTCCGACGAACAGCTCACCTACGACAACTTCACCTTCCTCGGCGAGACGGGTCAGCACCTCGCCTGGGCGAACTCGATCCTCCACGGCGGCTTCCAGGGTCGCGACTTCTTCTGCCTCTACGGTCCGCTCTACGACCTGAGCATCACGGGCCTGTGGTCGCTGGTGGGTCGTTCGATCGGCGCCTACACCCTCCACTGGTCGCTGGGCCGGGTGCTTGGATGGATCAGCCTCTTCCTCCTGGGCGGCTCGATCGTGCGGCGGCCGGCGCTGGTGCTCGTCCTGCCCTTCCTGCTCCCCTGGGTGCAGCTGCGTCTCGGTCTCGCGCTGCTGGGAATCCTCTGCCTGAGCGTCTGGATGCGGGGGCGGAAGCTGCGTTGGTGCGTGCTCGCGGGTCTCAGCGGCGGCGTCTCCCTTCTCTACAGCCAGGAGTACGGCGCCGCGTTCGCGGTGGTCGCGGCCGTCGCGCTCGTCGTGCGCCGGGACGGCCGCGCAGCGATCGCGTTCGGGCTCGCCTTCGCGGCGGTGGTCGCGCCGCTCCTCGCCTGGTTCGCGGCTCACGACGCGCTGCTGCCCATGCTCGCGGACCTCGTCCAGTACCCCCGCTACATGATGGCGGGTTACGCGAAGATGATCTTTCCACCGCTGGCGTCGAGCCTTCCGCTGGCCGTCTCGGCGCTCGGATCCGAAGAGTCGCTGCAGCTCCGCCTCTCCTACGCCGTGCCCGCGCTGTGTCTGGCGGCGCTGCTGTTCGCGCTGCCGATCTCCGCCTTCGACCCGCGGCGGCCCGTCGCGTCGATCCGCGAGGTGGGCGACGCGCTGGCGCGCGATCCGGCCCGCTTCTCGGTCGTGCTCATCGCGTTCTTCGGTCTGCTCTCGTTCCGGGTGGCGCTGGGACGCAGCAGCCTCCCGCGCACGCTCGCCGTGCTGCCGGCCGCGATCCTGCTGCTCGGATTCGCGTTCGACCGGTTGATCGACCTCTGGCGCCGCGGGCCCGGCTGGCGCGGGCTGGCGGCCTGGCGCAGCGCGGCGCTGGCGCTGTTCGTTCTGTGCGGCGGCTTTCTCGAGCCCCCTTTTCCGGCGCAGCTCGTCCGGAAGACCGTTTCGAACCTCTCGGTCCTTCTCGAGGGCCGGCACGCCCCCGTCGGCAGCCGACACGTCCTGCGCGTGACCCGCTGGGTGCAGCTCCACACCGAACCCGGGGAGCCGGTCCTGTTCCTGCCGGACGACGGCGCCTACTACTACCTCACGGATCGTCCGAATCCGATCCGCTTCGTCATGGGACATCAGATCGTGACCGACGCGCATCGCCGCGAGGTGCTCTCGGACCTGAGCGAGTATCCGCCGCGATTCATCGTGTGGGATCACGATGCGTATCGGGTGGACAATCTGCCGGACGAGTTGGTGTTCGGGCGGCCGCTCCTCGACTGGATCGACCGCAGTTACCGAAGCGAGACCCGCATCGCGGGCGTCGAGGTCCTGCGCCGGATCGATCCCGGGAGCTGAGTGGTACAATCGAGCGCGATGCGAGGCGTGCGGTCCAACCGGCTCTACGCGGTCGCGCTGTGGATCGACCGCTACGTCGGCTCGATCCTGTGCGCGCTGCTGCTGGTGGCGAAGCGGGTCTTCGCCGGCCGGAGGCGCTCCCCCTCCGACGCCGAGGTGCGCAAGGTGCTGCTGCTCAAGATGTGGGGCATGGGCAGCATCGTCCTGGCTTCGCCGCTCCTCGAGGCCGTTCGCGCGAGGCACCCCGGGGCCCGCATCGACTTCCTCTCGCTGGCGGAGAACCGCTCGATCGTGGAGATGTACTCCGGGATCGACCGCGCGATCGCGATCGACCTCCGGCGCGGGGTCCTCAGCTTCCTGGTTTCGACCCTTCGCACGATCTGGGCGATCCGGCGCGAGCGTTACGATCTGCTGCTCGATCTCGAGTTCTTCACGCGCTTCTCGGCGATCTTCTCGTTCCTGGCGGGCCCGCGGCGCTCTCACGGGTTCAGCGCGAAGGGGAAGTGGCGCGGAAAGCTCCACGACGTGGAGGTGCCCTTCAACGCGTACAACCACGTCGCGCTGAACTTCCTCGACCTGCTGCGCGGCGACCCCATGGATCCCGTCGATCCGGCTGCCGTGTCCGGGCCGCATTCGCTCCCCCCCCTCCGCCCCCCCGCGGCAGCCTGGGAGCGCTGCCGCGAGCTGCTGGCGCAGGAGCCCCACTGGCGCGAGGGCGAGCCGATCGCCGTGGTGAATCCCAACGCCGGCGACATGGCCCTGGAGCGGCGCTGGCCCGGCGAGCAGGTCGCGGAGCTGCTGCGGAGCCTCGCTGGGCGGGACGCCCTCAACGTGGTGATGATCGGGTCGCCGGGCGAACGCGGGTACGTCGAGTCCGTGGTGCGCGCCGCCGGGAACGGCGTGAAGGTCGTCAACCTCGCCGGTCGGATCGACGTCGCGCAGCTCGTGGCTCTGCTCGCCCACGCGGCGGTGGTCGTCACCAACGACAGCGGGCCGCTACACATCGCCGCGGCGGCGGGCGCTGCGACGATTGCCCTGTTCGGGCCGGAGACGCCCGTCCTGTACGGGCCGCTCCGTTCGCGCGCCGGCCAACGCCACGTCGTGCACTACCGCAAGCTCGCCTGCTCGCCCTGCATGTTCGTGCACGACAACAAGGTGCTGTCCTGTTGGTTCGCCCAGGCCCAGTGCATGACGGGGATCCAGCCGGCCGAGGTGCTCGCCTCCGTCGACGCCTTGCTGGCCGAGGCGAAGGGCGGCGGTCCGGCGAGGGCTCCGCAGCTGCGCGCGATCGACTCCTAGCCCGCTGGGGAGTGCGCCTTCTACTCGCCTTCGGCGGCGGGCGGGCGCGTCGCCGGTGGAATCAGGATCGGGATGAGCGCGCCCAGGATCAGGGCGCCGATTCCGCCCGCGACGTACGGGGCGCTGGGCCCGACGTGCTCGAGCAGCCAGCCCGCCGCGAGATTCGAGCAGATGCCGCCGACGCTCACCCCGACCATCGCGAGCACGCCCTGCCCGGTGGAACGTAGCCGCTCCGGGACCGCGGCTTCGACGTAGAGCGGACCGCCGATCACGAGGCCCGCGACCACGACTCCGTGGAGCAGCTGCGCCGGGTAGATCCAGGCGAGAGACGGCGCGAAGCCGCACAGCGTCCAGCGCAGGCCGCCCGCGAGCACGCCCACGGCCAGCAGCCCTCGCGGACCCAGGCGCGCCAGGCCCGCGCCCGAGAGCGCGATCAGGGGGATCTCGGGGATCAGCATCAGGATCCACATCCGGCTCACGGAATCGAGCGTGCCGCCGTGGGCGCGCACGAAGACCGGGAACAGGCTCATCGGGCCCTGGAGACACAGAAAAGCGACGAGCGCGAAGGCCAGCAGCCGAAGGAAGGGACCGTGGCGGAGCAGCCGCCGCCAGTCGCCGCGCGGGGCGCGCAGCGAAATCGCTCCCTCCCTCGGCAAGGCGAAGGCGACGAGCGCGCCGAGCAGCAGCAGGGCGCCGGTGGCGGGAAACATCACCTCGAGCCCGGGCTGGGACACGCCCGGCGCGCCGGCGGCCAGGCCCCGCGCGTCCTGAAGGGCGTGCAGGGCCGGGGGGAAGGCGACGACCAGCACCAGGAAACCCACCGTGCCCCAGACGCGCATGCGACCGAAGGCGTGGGGCCCCGCGCCCTGGGTCAGCGCCAGCGTGGTGGACACCGACGTCGGAATCAGGGGCATGTGGAAGCACGCGAGCGCGGCGGTGGCGAGGACGATGGAACCGAAGCCCCGCGCGCCGTAGAGCGCCAGGTAGGCGAGGAGGCCGCCGATCCCGAGCCAGGCCAGCACCCGCGAGCGCGAGCCGGTGCGGTCCGCGATCTGGCCCCAAAGCGGCTGCGCCGCGATGCCGACGAGCGGGAGCATTGCGAGCACGATCCCCACCTGGGTTCCGGTCAGGCCCGCGTTCTCACGGAGGTAGAGGCTGAAATAGGGGAAGAAGATTCCGAAGCCGCCCAGGTAGAAGAACCAGACGACGGCGATCAGGCGGGGCCGGGTCAGCGCGACACCTCCTCGATTCGCTCGAGGATCACGTCGAGGAGCTTGCCGTGCAGCCCGAGCGGTTCGGTGATGCGCACCCGCAGCCCCGTGTGACGCGCCGCGGCCGCCGCCACGCGTTCCGGGATGTCGCGGATCGTGTGGTTTCCGGGGCCGAGGAAGTATGGGTGGACGATGATCTCGTCGGCGCCGTCCGCGACGCAGGCGTCGATCCCCTCGGCGATGGTCGGGTGCGCCAGATCGAGGTGCGCGGCTCGCACCCTGCGGTCGGGGACGCGCTTCTGGAGCTCTTCGACCACCTGCTCGAGCAGCGCGTTCGCTTCTTCGCGGCGGCTTCCGTGGTCGACGAGCAGGATCGCCCGGGTCACGCGGAGGCCGCCGCGTGACGGAGCGCCTGGTCGAGGTCGGCGCAGAGGTCGTCCGCGTTCTCGATGCCGACGGACAGACGCACGATCGCCTCGGTGATTCCTTTGCGGCGTTTCACCTCGGGCGGAAACGCGGCGTGGCTCATGGACCAGGGGTAGCCGATCAGCGACTCGACGCCGCCCAGGCTCTCGCCCAGCGCGAACAGCTGCGTCGCCTCGCACAGGCGGCGGGCCGCCGCCTCGCCTCCGACGAGTTCGATCGCGACCATGCCGCCGAAGCCCCGCATCTGGGCGCGGGCGAGGTCGAAGCCGGGGTGATCGGGGAAGCCGGGGTAGTGGACGCGCGCCACCTCGGAGCGCCCCTTCAGGAACCCGGCCACCGCCGCGGCGTTGCTCTCGTGCTGGCGCATGCGGACGGCCAGCGTCTTCGCGCCGCGCAGGGTCAGCCAGGCGTCCCAGGGGCCGGGCACGCCACCGGTGGCATTGCGGGTGAAGCGGAGCTTCTGGGCCGTTTCCTCGTCGTTCACGACGACGGCGCCGCCGATGACGTCCGAGTGGCCTCCGATGTACTTGGTGGTGGAGTGCACGACGACGTGGGCGCCGAGGGCGAGCGGGTTCTGGAGGAAGGGCGTGGCGAAGGTGTTGTCCACCACGAGGCGCGCACGCTGGCGGCCGGCGATCTCCGCGCAGGCGGCGATGTCGATGAGGCGCAGCAGCGGGTTGGTGGGGCTCTCGATCCACACGAGTCGCGTCGATTCGCAGACCGCCTTGTCGATCTCCTCGGGTCGCGTGGCGTCGACGTACGTGAAGCGAAGGCCGAAGCGCGGCATCACCTGCGAGAACAGGCGATAGCTGCCGCCGTAGAGGTCGTCGGCGACCACCACGTGGTCGCCGGACTCGAGCAGCTGGACGACGCCGGCGATCGCCGCCATCCCGGATGCGTAGGCCAGGCCGAAGCGCCCCTCTTCCAGGGACGCGAGGCACTGCTCGAGCGCTTCGCGCGTCGGGTTGCCGCTACGCGAGTACTCGAAGCCGCGGTTCACGCCGATCGCGTCCTGGGTGAAGGTGACCGTCTGGTAGACGGGAACGATCGTCGCCCCGGTGGCCGCGTCGGGATCCTGGCCCGCGTGGATCGCGCGCGTCTCGAATGCCGGCTTGCGGGGACGCGTCTCGGCCATCACCAGTACCGCGCGGTCACCTCGACGTCGCCGATCGGGGCGACGCGACACGCCAGACGATCCGTTGCCTCGACGCGGTTGCGACGCTTGACGCGGGCCTCGGCCTCGCCCTGCGGCGCCACCGATTCGTTCCCCGACAGGATTCGCATCCCGCAGCGTCCGCACACGGCTTCGGCGCCGCAGGCGCTCGCGACGGGGAGCTTCGCCCGCTGGGCGGCCTCGAGCAGCGTCGTGCCGCGGGGCACGCGCACGCTCCGCCCCGACGGACGAAAGCGCACCAGGACTTCCACGGAGCGATCATACGCGAGCCGGGGCGCCGCTCCAAACACCCGCTTGGAGCGCTCGGCGCCGTTCGATATCCTGCAACACCATGCCCGCTGCCGGCATCCTCATCATCGGCAACGAGATCCTCTCGGGAAAGATCGTCGACGCCAACTCTCCGTACCTGTGCTCGCAGCTGCGCGAGCTCGGCGTCGAGGTCGAACGGATCGTGACCATTCCCGACGATCGCGAGACGATCGCGGGCGAAGTCAAGTGGATGAGCGAAGCCTTCGATCTGGTCTTCACCTCGGGCGGGATCGGCCCGACCCACGACGACCTGACGATGGAGGGTGTCGCGTCCGCCTTCGGCCGGCGGGTGGTGCAGAGTGAATCAATCGCGGCGCGCATCCAGCGAGCGCAGGGCCGCGCCCCGGACGAGAGTCAGCTCAAGATGGCGATGATTCCGGAGGGCGCGACGCTCGTGGACGCCGGCGACCTCTGGTTCCCGGCCATCATAGTGGAGAACGTCTTCATCTTTCCCGGGGTACCGGAGCTTCTGCGCAGCAAATTCGAGTCGATCCGCGAGCGCTTCCGCGGCGAGCCCTTCGTCCTCCGGCGCGTGTACGTCCGGCAGCTCGAGAGCGATCTGGTGCCCTCGTTGAACGAGCTGCTCCATGAGTTCCCCGACCTGATGCTCGGCTCGTACCCGCAGTTCCGGGAGTCGTCTCATCGCGTGATGCTAACGCTCGAGTCGCGCGACGCGGAATACCTGCAGCGCGCGCTCGACTCCCTGCTCGCACGCATCCCGGCGGAAGCCATTCACAAGGTGGAGTGACTGGATCCGACGGCCCACGACGTTTTGGCGCGCTGGCTGGCCTACGCCCACCCGGCGTGGATGGTGGCCAGCCTGGCGCTGACGGCGCTGGCGCTGCGCGCCGGGCTCGCGCTGCGCCGCAGGCGCCGCGTTCTCGGCCCGAGGAACCCCCGCGCGCGCCGCGCGCACCTCCGACTCGCGAAGCCCGCGGTCGGCCTGCTGCTCGTGGGCCTGCTCGGGGGCCCACCCTCCGCCGTGCTGCTGCGCGGCTGGGAGCCGTTCCGGACCTTTCACGGGGTGCTGGGGCTGCTGGTCGCGGGCCTCTTCGTGGCGGCGGCCGTCGTCGGCCGTCGGATCGAGAAGCGGCGGTCGCGCGCCTTCGACACCCACGCGCTGCTCGGCATGCTCGCCGCCCTGGGCGCCGCCATCGCCGCCGTCGCCGGCTTCGTGCTGTTGCCGTAGTCCGGCGCCACCGCATCGGGTTCGCGAAGGACCGGGGCCGCGAGGGATCCCTCCGCGAATGGCTCGGCCGCCAACGAGCTACCTGCCCTGCCAACGGGAAATCACCCGAGCGATGCTGCGTGCCGTGCGAAGATCGAGGGCGGCCTGCGCTTGATTTCGCTGCGGGATCCCTCGCGGCCCCGGTCTCTCGATCCCCCTCGACCCGCTAGCCCTCCAGCGGGGGCAGGGCGTCGACGCTGCGCTGGCGAAGCCAGTGGTCGGCCAGGACCAGGCAGACCATCGCCTCCACGATCGGGACCGCGCGGGGCAGCACGCAGGGATCGTGGCGGCCCCGAGCCTCGAGGACCGTGGGCTCACCGCTCCGAGCCACGGTCTGCTGGGCGTGCGCAATCGTCGCCGTGGGCTTGAACGCGACGCGCAGGACGATCGCCTCGCCGTTGGAGATGCCGCCCTGTACGCCGCCAGAGCGGTTCGAGGCCGTTCGCGGCCGGCCGTCTTCGCCCGGGACGAACGGGTCGTTGTGCTCGATCCCCGTCATGCGCGTACCCTCGAAGCCGCTTCCGATCTCGAAGCCCTTCGACGCCGGCAGCGACATCAGCCCCCGCGCCAGGTCGGCCTCGAGCTTGTCGAAGACGGGCTCTCCGAGGCCCGCAGGCACGCCGCGGGCGACACACTCGACCACGCCTCCCAGCGAATCGCCGCGGCGGCGGGCCGCGTCGATGTGCTCGGTCATCTCGGCGGCGGCCGAGGGCTCCGGGCAGCGCACCGGGCTCGACTCGATCGCCTCCAGGCTGACCGACATCGGGTCGACCTTCGCCTCGACCTCGTGGACGCGCCGCACCCAGGCCAGCACCTCGACGCCCGCGGCGAAGGCCAGCAGCTTGCGCGCGATCGCACCGCCGGCGACGCGCCCCACGGTCTCGCGCGCGCTCGCGCGTCCGCCGCCCTGCCAGTTGCGGATTCCGTACTTCGCTTCCGTCGTGTAGTCGGCATGGGAGGGCCGGTAGACGTCCTTGAAGGGCTCGTAGGCCTGGGGGCGGGCGTCCTCGTTCCGGACGAGCAGGGCGATGGGGGAGCCGAGCGAGCGTCCCTCGAACACACCGGAGAGGATCTCGACCGCGTCCGCCTCCTGCCGCGGCGTGGTGAGACGGCTCTGACCCGGGCGCCTGCGGTCGAGGTCGTGCTGGATCTCCTCGGCCGAGATCGGCAGGCGCGGCGGGCAGCCGTCCACGACGACGCCTACGCCTCCGCCGTGGCTCTCGCCGAAGGTCGCGATGCGGAAGATCTTTCCGAAGCTGCTCGCCATCGTTACTTCAGGATAGGACAGGTGCGACGGTCCCGGAGGGCCGGATGGCCCGCTGGGAGCGGCGTCGTGGCCGCCGGGAGCCCCGGATGATCCGTGATGGGAGGCCTCGACCGGCCATCGCGGGAGCGCTCTCCCTACGACGCGGACGCTTCAACGCCCGCCGCCGCCGGACCCCCCGGCTCCCGCAGGGAAGCGCTCCAGAACGAGGTCGAAGGCCTTCCGGGTGACGGCGCCCTGGGGAAGTCGGGTGAAGGATCCCGGCGCCAGCCAGCGGTGGCCGTCGAAGTCGCGGAGGCGCACGCGACCCTCCGGCGTGTCGCAGCGGTAGACATGCAGTCGGAGCCGCCGGTGGCTGAAGGCGTGCTCCACCGCGCCGGCGCGCTGCGCCCGTGCGACGCTGAGCCCCACCCGCTCGCGCAGCGCGCGCCTGACGCCCGCCGCCGGGCGCTCGCCGCGGGCCAGCTCGCCTCCCGGCAGATCCCAGAGGCCCGCGAGCAGGCCGCTCGGTCGGCGCACCGCCAGCGCACGGCCCCGGCGCAGCACGAGGGCGGCCACGGCTTCCACGCGGCGGGGGGCGGCGGGCTTCGAGCGCACCGGAAGCGACTCCGCCTCGCCAAGGCGGTGCGCTTCGCAGTGGCGTGCGACCGGGCACGCGGAACAGCGCGGGGCGCGCGGCGTGCACACCGTGGCGCCCAGCTCCATCAGCGCCTGGTTCAGGTCGCCCGGGTGCGGGCCGCGTGCCAGTGCTCCCGCCTCCTCCCACAGGCGCCGGAGGGTGGCGCTGCTGCGCACGTCGTCGCGGATTGCGTGCAGGCGAGCGAGGACCCGCGCCACGTTGCCGTCGACCACCGGCTCGGGCCGGTCGTAGGCGATCGAGGCGACGGCCCCCGCCGTGTAGCGCCCGACGCCCGGGAGCGAGCGCAGCGTCTCGGCGTCGTCGGGCAGCTCGCCCGCAAAGCGGTCCACGACGACCCGGGCCGCGGCGTGCAGGTTGCGCGCCCGCGAGTAGTACCCGAGCCCCGCCCAGACGCCCAGCACCGCGTCGCGGTCCGCGCCGGCGAGCGCCTGCACGTCCGGGAATCGCGCGAGGAAGCGCTCGTAGTACGGGATCGCCGTTTCGACCCGCGTCTGCTGGAGCATCGCCTCCGAGATCCAGATCGCGTACGGATCGCGGGTGGCGCGCCACGGCAGCGCACGCCGGTTCGCGCGGTACCAGTCGAGCAGCGTGCGGCGCAGCCCCTTCACAGCGCGACCGGCAGTCGGCGCTCTACGGTGATCGCGCGCGCGGTGACGCGCGCGCCGAGGGCGAAGATCTCGACGCCCGCTCGCGCCGCGGCGCGCAACGACGTGGCGTAGGCCGGGTCGATGGCGTCGGCGGGAGCGACCCGATCGCAGTCGGCGCGCTGCACGAGGAAGAGCAGCACCGCCCGGGAGCCTCGGCGGCGCAGTCGTTCCAGCGTTTCGACGTGCCGCCGTCCCCGCTCGGTGACGCTGTCGGGAAACAGTGCCAGGCTTCCCTCGGCCAGCGTGACGCTCTTCACCTCGACGTAGGCCGCTCGGCGGTCGCCCCGCCGCCGGGCCAGCGCGAAGTCGAGGCGCGTGCCCTCGCCGACCCGGACCTCGCGCCGGATCTCCCCGTAGCCCGCGAGCTCGGGGACGATCCCCGCTTCCAGGGCACGCGCGACGACGGCATTCGCGCGTCCGGTGTGCAGGCCGATCCAGGCCCGGCCCGCGCGGATCATCTCGAGGGTATGGCGCAGCTTGCGCCGGGGGTTGTCGCTCGTCGAGCAGCGGACCGCCGCGCCGGGCGTGGCGCAGCCGAGCATGCTGCCGGGGTTGGGGCAGTGGACGGTGAGCGTCTCCCCGTCCTCCGTGGCGACGTCCGCGAAGAAGCGCCGGTACCGACGCACGAGGCGGCCGCGCAGGCGCGCCTCCAGGCGCAGGCTCACGGGGCCGATCGAACCAGGCGCGCTTCGATGTGTGTCCGAACCCAATCCGGGTCCCACCACTCGAGGGGATCGACGTAGATTCCGCCCACCAGGATCGCGAAGTGGAGGTGATCGCCTCCGGCGAGTCCCGTGGCGCCCGAGAGACCCAGGACCCGGCCCTTGTCCACCGCCTCGCCCTGCGCGACGTCGATTCGCGAGAGGTGGCCGTAGAGCGAGGCGAGCCCGAGGCCGTGGTCCACGATTACGCAGTTGCCGTAGATGCCGAGCTCGCCGGTGAAAGCGACACGTCCCCGGTTCGCCGCCGTCACCTTCGCCGCCGCCGTCGACGCGAGGTCGTAGCCCATGTGCCTCGCTTCGGAGGCCGGCTCCCCGTCGACGTAGTAGCGCCGTTGCTCGCCGAAGCGGCTCGTGACCTTCGAGTTGGCGAGCTGCGAGAAGGGGCCGTTCCAGAGCGGCTCCGCCGCGGAGGTGGCGAGGATCTCCCGAATCCGGACCTCGTTGGCCCGGCGCACGTTGGTGTTGATCTCACGGAAGGCCGCCGCGAGGTCCTCGACCGGCAGGTTCTCGGAGCGGGCGAGTGCGCGCACCTTCGTGTCGAGGAAGCGCTGCTGGAGCGTGACCTGCGCGTCCGGCAGCTCGCGCTCCACGACGACGGCCGGCCAGGTCGCCTCCGACTCGTTTCCCGCCTCGTCCACGGCGAAGACGCGGATGGGCGGGCCTTCCGGCCCGTCGATCGGGACGGCGAAGAGGGCGAAGCGGGCCTCGCCGCCGCCCGGGGCGAAGCCCGGGAACGGGACGTCGCCCACGCGAACGCCGTCGCGGCGCGTCGGCTCCGAGACCGAGTAGGCGACGGCGCCGGCCCCGCCGCGGCTCACGTAGGTCAGGCCGCTCGCCACGCGAATTGTCGGCGGGTCGAGATCGATGCCGACCGGGACCTCGAGCACGGTCTCGTTGCCGCGAAAGCCGTCGCGCCACGACCAGTCGCGCACCGTGACGTGCAGGAAGGCGTCCCCGCTCGTCAGGGCGAGGCGCGCGGGGTCCACGGGAACGTCCAGCCGGGTCGCGTGACCCGGGCTCCCGCCGGTGATCCAGCCGCCCGGGTAATTCTCCTCGACGAGCGCGGCCTCGCCACGCGCGTGCTTCAGCACGACCCGCACCGCGCGCAGCCCCGAGTCGGCGTCGAAGAGCTCCAGCTCCAGAGCGCCGGGCGCGGCGCCGATCCGGAATGCGTCGGGCGCCCGGACCTCCGGGGGCGAGCCCTCCGCCCGGAACCAGGCGCTGGTCGCACCGCCGACGAGCAGCACGAACAGCAGGAGCAGCAGCCAGCCGCGTGCCGTCACGATCCCCCTCGTCTGGTGAAGGCCGCGGCAGTCTAACAGAGGTGTGCGCGCATTGACGTCGCCCCCGGGGTCGCCGATCCTCGGCCGGCGCAGGGGGGCCGAATTGGTCCCCCAAGGTCCCGAAAGCACATGCCGAAGCTGAACCGAATCGTGATGATTCGCCACGGCGAGACCGTCGGAAACTCGAGCGTCCGCTATCACGGCAGCAGCGACCTCGCGCTCTCCGACACGGGACGGGCGCAGCTGCGTCGGGCGGCGCAGCGGCTGCGGACCGAGTTCTTCGACGCGGTCGTCGCCAGCCCGCTGCGCCGATCGTGGCAGGGCGCCGCGATCGTCGCCGGCGGAGCTCCGATTCGCCTGGAGGACGACTTCCGCGAGATCCACTTCGGTCGCTGGGAGGGGATGACCGCCGAGGAGATCCGGGCCTCGGACCCCGCGCTCTACCAGGACTGGCAGGCGAAGGCCGAGGGCTTCGAGTTTCCCGGCGGCGAGCCCCGCGGTGAGTTCCGCGCGCGGGTGGGCCGCGGCCTCGATCGACTGCTGGAGGGCGGCGCCACGGCCGCCCTGCTCGTGCTCCACAAGGGGACCATTCGCGCCATCGCGGAAAAGCTCCTGGGCCGCCCGCTCGACGAGGGTCAGCCGGAGCTCGGCGGGCTCGTCTCCCTCTCGCGGGCTTCGGACGGGAGCTGGCACGAGGGCCGCCGTTCGAGCGACCCGGTCGGTCTCGAGTAGTCCGGCGGGCGAGACGGCGCTCGCACACCCTCACGATGCGTCGCTCGATCCCCCGCTACAGCGGGCCTCGACGCTCGTCATCAGCCTGCGGCAGAAACGGTCCCCGCGACCCTGCTGGGTGCAGGACGCGGCGGCGCAGAGCTCGGGCGTCCGGAGGCTGGCGGCGAGACAGGCGTCCAGGAAGTCGATGTTCACCGCCTCGCACGCCACGTCTCGGCAGTGGCGGTCGCGCCGGAAGGCCTCGCGAAGGCAGTGATCGCCGGGCAGTCCACCTCCGAAGCTGCGCCCCTGCTCGCGAGCGGCCTGGCGAAGCGCCGGCATCTCCTGCTGCGCGAGCCAAGCGGTGAAGTGCTCGTCGAAGGTCTCCAGGCCGGCGCCGACGCCGCGCTCGTACGCAGCGTTGGCGGTCCGTGCGTAGCGGCGGGCGGCGTCCGTCCGAAGCAACTCGAGGAACTCGCTCAGCGAGGCGGGGGCCAGCGTCCGCGTCACGAACAACAGGTAGGCGCGGGCCTGCTCGCGGGTGGGAGCTTCGAGCCGGGCGCGCACGGCGGCGATCATCCACGCGGGGTCGGCCTGGACGCCCGAGCGTTCGATGCCGAGGGTGCGATCGAGCGCCCGCGTGACGCTCACAGTCATCGCCACGACGATCGCGGTCCGGGTCTCGGACAGCCCGGTTGCCTCGTCGATCTGTCGCACCAGCTCACGCCGCTGCAACGACGGCGGGTCGCTGCGAATGCGCCGCGCGTAGCCCGCCAGCTGCGCCCGACCGTCCGGCGAGTCGGTCCGGGCGATGGCCTCGGCGACGTCGGAGCCGGGACCCCACCGGTACCCGGTGACGAGGGCATCGAACGTCTCCGCGTCCAGCTCCGTGAGCAGGGCGTCGGTCACGCTCTGGAGGATCGCCTCCGGTGCAAGGGGCTGCACGAAGAGCCGGGTGAAGTCCAAGGTGGGGGTGCCGGTATTTCCCCCGAGGGCGCTGAGCACCTGGGTCGCCGCCAGGCTCGGAGTCTCCCGAATGCGCGCCGCGAGCCCGCTTCGTTCCAGGAGCGTCAGGACCCGCTCCTCGTCGCTCGGCGACCAGGCAGCGGTGGGTGCAACGGCGGCGAGTGCGAGGACGACGCCGGCGCTGAAGAGGGTGCGCCGGAGACTACGTCTCGTCACTCTCGCGCAGCCTGGCGAGCACGCTGTAGTCCTCCAGGGTCGTGGTGTCGCCCACGGTCTCCCGACCCGACGCGATGTCGCGGAGGAGTCGCCGCATGATCTTCCCCGATCGCGTCTTCGGCAGGGCGTCCGTGAAGCGGATGTCGGCGGGCTTGGCGATGGCGCCGATCTGATGCGCCACGTGGTCGCGAAGGGTGCCCACGAGCTCTCCGTCCACCCGGATGCCGCCCTTGGGCGTCACGAAGGCGACGATGGCGGTTCCGGTGAGGTCGTCGGGTCGGCCGACCACGGCGGCCTCCGCCACGTCCTCGTGGGAGACCAGCGCGCTCTCCACCTCCATGGTGCCGAGGCGGTGGCCGGAGATGTTCATGACGTCGTCGATGCGCCCCATGATCCAGAAGTAGCCCTGGCGGTCGCGGTGGGCTCCGTCTCCGGCGAAGTAGATGTTCTCGAACTTGCTCCAGTACTGCTCCCGGTAGCGCTGGGGGTCGCCCCAGATCCCGCGCAGCATGCCGGGCCACGGCTTCGTCAGCACGAGGAAGCCGCCGTCCGAGGGCCGGACCGGAACGCCCTCCTCGGTGTACACGTCGGCGGCGATGCCGGGGAAAGCCAGTGTGGCCGAGCCGGGCTTCGTGTTCACGGCGGCCGGGAGCGGTGTGATGAGGATGCCGCCCGTCTCCGTCTGCCACCACGTGTCGACGATCGGGCAGCGCCGGCCTCCGATCACGCGGTGATACCACATCCAGGCTTCCGGATTGATGGGCTCGCCGACGGTCCCCAGCAGCCGCAGCGACGAGAGATCGTGCTTCTTCGGGTGCTCGTCCCCGAGCCGGACGAAGGTGCGGATCGCCGTGGGGGCCGTGTAGAAGACCGTGACCCCGTACTTCTCGACGATCGACCACAGGCGATCGGGTCCGGGATGCGTCGGCGCGCCCTCGTACATGACCGTGGTCGCGCCGTTCGCGAGGATGCCGTAGACGACGTAGGAGTGCCCCGTCACCCAGCCGATGTCCGCGGTGCACCAGAAGGTGTCGTCCTCCTTGAGGTCGAAGATCGCGTGCGACGTGGACGCGACGTGCGTCAGGTATCCGCCCGTGGTGTGGAGTACGCCCTTGGGCTTTCCGGTGGTGCCGCTGGTGTAGAGAATGAAGAGCGGGTGCTCGGAGTCCAGCTTCGCGGGGGGGCACTTGGCCGAGGCCTCGGCCATGACGTCGTGCCACCAGCGGTCGCGGCCGCTCTGCATGGCGACGGGATCGCCGGTGCGGCGGACCACCACCACGTTCTCGACACCGGGCGCACCCGTCAGGGCCTCGTCCACGGCTGCCTTGAGGAGGACGCTCTTCCCGCGGCGAAAGCCGCCGTCGGCCGTGACGACCGTGCGGGCGCCCGCGTCGTTGATGCGGTCGCGCAGCGCCTCGGCGGAGAAGCCGCCGAAAACGATGCTGTGGGGCGCGCCGATGCGCGTGCAGGCCAGCATCGCGATGGCGAGCTCGGGGATCATGGGCATGTAGAGCGCCACGCGGTCGCCCTTCTTCACGCCCAGATCCTTGAGCACGTTGGCGAACTTGCAGACCTCCCGGTGCAGTTCGGCGAAGGTGAGGGTGCGCGAGTCGCCGGGCTCACCCTCCCAGAGGATCGCCGCCTTGTTGCGGCGCCAGGCGTTCTCGCCCTCCAGATGGCGGTCGAGACAGTTGTACGAGACATTGAGCTTGCCGCCGACGAACCAGCGGGCGAAGGGAGGCTTCCAGCGCAGCACCTGCTTCCAGGGCGTGAACCACGTGACGTACTCCCGGGCCATCTTCGCCCAGAATCGCTCGGGGCTCTTCGCGCCGAGCTTGCGGTACTCGTTCGTCGTCTTCTTGCTCCAGTTCGCCCGCTTCGCGAACTCCGAACTCGGCTTGAAGACGCGTTTCTCGTGGAGCAGTGTTTCGATGTCGGGCATGAATCTCCGGGTTCAGGCGTCCCCGACCAGAGCCGCAAGCTCGTCGGGCGCCTTGGGGATGGCGGCAGTCAGGTTCTCGTATCCGTCGGCGGTGATCGTCACGTCGTCCTCGATGCGAACGCCGATGCCGCGAAAGCGCGGATCGACCGTTTCGTCGTCCGCGGCGACGTAGATCCCCGGCTCGACGGTGAAGACCATCCCGCGCCGCAGGGCGCGCGCTTCGCCGTCGAGGCGGTACAGGCCCACGTCGTGGACGTCGAGCCCGAGCCAGTGGCTCGTGTTGTGCATGTAGAAGGGCCGGTGCGCCTCACTCGCGATCAGGTCCTCCACGTTCCCGCGCAACAGACCGAGGTCGACGAGGCCTGCGACGATCTTGAGAACCGCGGCGTCGTGGATCGCGGACAGGGTGCCGCCCGGCCTGCACGCCTCGAGCGCGGCCTGCTGCGCGGCCAGCACCACCTCGTAGATCGCGCGGCCGGGTCCCGCGAAGCGCCCGCCGACAGGATAGGTGCGGGTGACGTCCGAGGCGTAGCCCTCGAGCTCGCAGCCCGCGTCGATCAGGACCAGCTCCCCGTCGTTCAGCTTCTGGTCGTTGGCGATGTAGTGCAGGATCGTGGCGTTGCGGCCGCCGCCGACGATGGTGGTGTAGGCGGCGCCGTGCGCCCCCCGGCGGCGAAAGGTGTACTCGATCACCGCCTGGAGCTCGTACTCGTAGACGGCGTCGCGTGCGAGTCGGGCGGCGGCTTCGTGGCCATCGCGCGTGATCGCCGCAGCGCGCCGCATCACGTCGAGCTCGGCCGGCTCCTTGAACAGGCGCATCTCGTGGACGATCCCGCGCGGATCGACGATCGCTTCGGCGGGCTCGTGGCCCTGGCGCGAGCGCAGCCGCAGGTCCTCGAGCACCTCGGTGAGCTTCGCGTCCACGGCCGGGTCGCGGCCGAGGACGTGGTAGAGCCGCTTCGCCCTGCGCACGAGATCCGGGAGGTGCTTCCGAAACTCGTCGTTCGGGTGCGCTTCGTCGGCCTCGTGGTCTCGTCGCGCGCCGTCGACCCCTGGGCGGTATCCGGTCCACGTTTCCGCCTCGCGGTTGCGGGGCTCGACGTAGAGGGTGTACTCGGGGCCGCCGTCCGTGCGCAGCACCGCGATGGCGTTGGGATGGTCGAATCCGGTCAGGTACGTGAAGTCGCTGTCCTGGCGAAACGGGTAGTCCGTGTCGCGAGAGCGGGTGACCCGCGGCGCGCCGAGCAGGATCGCGACGGCACCGGGCCCCATGGCTTCGCGGACACGTTGGCGGCGTTCGGCGAACACGGGGGCAGCTTAGCTCAGGGCAGGTCGCGGCAGACCACCGTGACGCCGGCGCAGTACGTGGCGCAGACACGGCCGTCGCTGAGCGCAGCCGTGTAGTAAAGCCCTCCCGGCTCGAGCGCCGGCAGCCGGAGGGAGCGCACGCGCAGCTCCGGTCCGACGACGTGGACGCGCCCGCTCCAGCGCGCGACCACGGCGCGACCGTCGGGATGCATCTGGATGTCCTGCACGAAGTCCAGCTGCGTCGGGAAGTCGTCGTCCAGCGGAACGAGGCGCCCGCCGTCCGCGTCGGCCGGAGCCGGCGGCACGATGCGCAGCGCGAGCCGGCGGCTCTCGACCTCGGCCCGATAGCCGGTGCCGTCCTCCGCGAAGGCCACGAACTGGATCTCGGGCGTCTCGATGCGCCGCAGCTCGCGACCCGCGGCGTCGAGCACGTAGGCGTCGTGGCGGGCGGCGGACCCGGCTGCCGCCGGCAGCAGGTCGGTCGTGACCCAGATCTCGCCGCGGGAGGGATCGAAGGCGACGGTCTTCGGAAGGGCCGCGAAGCCTGGCGGCGCCCGCAGCGGGTGTTCGGCGAGCAGCGTCCCCTCGGCGCCGAAGTGGACGACGCTGCCGGCCTCGACGTAGCGCGAGGCGAGGAGCGTGCCGTTCGGGCCGTGGGCGAGCTCGTTCAGTCCCGGCCCCAGGGACGCGAGCCGGCGGGTGACCCCGGTGGCCGGATCGACCCAGCCCGCGGACTCGAAGTAGCTGGTGAAGTAGAGGCGGCCGTTGTCGTGGGCGAGAACGTCCCAGATCCCCGAGCGATCTCCGCCCGCGCTCACGTCGAGCGGCTCGAGCAGGCGCTCCCGCGCGAGGTTGAAGCGCCCGATCATGGCGGGCCCCGCCCGGGCGAGGTCCGCGCGCGGGCCGGCGCCGGGGCCGTGAAACGCGGACCAGAAGGCCGCCTGACCGAAGTAGAGCGTGCCCCCGCGAGCGTCGCCGTACCAGGCGCAGTAGCGCTCGGCGGCACTGGGCGGCGGCGCGGTGTGGACGCCGAATCCAGCGCACGCCGCCGCCAGCAGCATGCCAATCGCGGCGGCATGCGCCGCCCGCGGCTGCAGCCTCCGCCTGCGTTGCTTGGCATCGAGCTCCTGTGATTTCAGGGAGTTCCGCGGTCCGAGAGCTTGGCACGCTTCATGCTCTACACGTAACCGGGAATCGGTCTGATAAGGGCAAGTCGTTTGTTTCGCGGGCGCGCGCATGCGACGAGCCCGGCTCCCTGGGGTACTGGGACCCAACGAAGGCGCTTTCCCCAGAACGGCACCCCCCGTTCCCAGGTCCTCAGGGAGCCAGATCGCAAGCACCCCCCGGCGGGACCACTTCTCCCCGCCGGGGGGTTGCTCGTCTAGGCGTCCGACCCCTTGCTTCCGGAACCGCGGGGCGGATCGGCCGAGCGGCTGACCTCGGCGACCTCGGATCCGAACTCGCGCAGGAACCAGCCCTTCAGCTCCGGCAGCTCGCGAAGATCCTTCCCGACCTCCGGCGCCCGCCAGGAAATGGCCTCCAGCGCCGAGTTCGGGCACAGCACGCCGGGGTCCATGGAGAGCTCCGCCGCCCGTCCGGCGCGCCACTTCTTGAGCGCCACGAGCCGGCGCTCCGCGTGGCGATCCATGCGTCGCCGCCCGTTCCCCTGGAGCTTCGGGATCGGTCCGTGGTCCTGCTTGCGCCCCGTTTTCACCGCGTCCACCACGTCGCGTCCCATTCGGCGCAACAGCAGGTCGGTGATTCCCTTGATCCGGGAGAGGTCGCTCAGCCGGGTCGGGCGCTGCTCGGCGATGTCGAGCAACGTGCGGTTTCCGAGCACCTTGAAAGGCGGTCGGTCGATCTCGCGTGCTCGCCGATCCCGCAGCAGATACAGCTCGCGCAGCACGCTCAGGCCTCGCGGCTCGAGACGGCGGGCGCCCTTGATGCGGAGGTAGCCGAGCGCGTCGAACTCGCGCTCCGGCCACTCGCGCTTCGCGAGGGCCGCGAACTCTTCCCGCGCCCACTCCAGGCGCCTGGCCTTGCGCAGCTCCTTCTTGAGCGTTTCGGCCAGGGAGATCAGGTACAGCACATCAGCGGCGGCGTAGGTGAGCTGCTTGGCCGTGAGGGGCCGCTTCGACCAGTCGGAGCGCTGTTCGTCCTTCGGAAGATTCACACCGAAGTGTCGTTTGCCCAGGCCCGCGAGTCCGACGGACGGGTACCCGAGCAGCTGCGCGCTGACCATCGTGTCGAACAGATTCGCGAACTGGAACGAGCAATCGCGCTTGAGCACGAAGATGTCGTACTCGGCGGCATGGAAGATCTTGCAGATGTCGGGTGAGGCGAAGACCGGCGCCAGCGGGGCGAGCTCGGCGGGTCCGCCCAATGCGAGGGGGTCGATCAGGTAGATGTGGCGTCGGGTGGCGACCTGCACGAGGCAGGTCTTGTCGAAATAGTGGTAGAAGCTGTCCGCCTCCGTATCGAACGCGAGCGTCTTCTGGCTCAGCAGATCCTGCGCGAGCGAGTCCAGATCCGCCCGGTTGTCGATGATTTCGAAGTCAGCCACTCGCGGCCTCGGGTTCCGCTGGGTCACCGCGCCTTCCGTCGGGCCCGTCCGTCGACCCGGTCGGGCCCTCGGTATGCGCCCAAGTCAGAGCTGCTGGGAGGTGACGCCGGCACCGAGCAGGGGGCTCGCGGCGCCTCCGATGAATACTAGCACCTATACTGCGAGGATGCTGCGCGCCGGAGCCGGCCTCTCGACCCTCCGGGAGGCGCGCGCGGCAGCGAAGGAAGCCGCGGAGGCGGCGCTGGAGGGGTGCGGAGGGCGGGCGGACGCGGCGCTGCTGTTCGCGACGGCGGGCTACGGCGACGATCTTTCCAGGGTGGTGGATGCGGCCCGCGACTGCCTCGGCACGCAGGCGCTGGTCGGCGCCTCGGCTCACGGCGTTCTGGCCCGCGGTCGCGAGGCCGAGGGCGGCACCGCGGTGGCGGTGGTCGCCCAGGCGGGACTCGAGACCCATCCCTTCCTCCTGACGGATCTGGAGGGGGACGAGGCCCTGGCGGGCGACGAGATCGCGGCGCGGCTCGGCGGCGATCCGCGACCCGAGGATCTCGTGGTCCTGCTCCCGGACCCTCGCGTTCTGCGCGTCGATTCGCTCCTCCAGGGCGCGCACCGGGCGCTGGCCCCCGCGCGGATCGTGGGCGCCGGGGCGTTCGACCTCACCGTGCACCCCTCGCTCCAGTGGTGTGGCCCCGAGCTCGAGACCGGCTCGCTCGCGGGCATGGTGATCCGGGGGACGCGTGCGCCCCGCATCGGGGTGACCCAGGCCTGCCGACCCGCAACCGACTGGCTGACGGTGACGCAAGTCGAGGGCCACTGGCTCCTGGAGCTGGAGGGGCGGCCGGCTCTGGAGGTCTACCGCGAGATCGCCCGGGCTCCGCTCGCCGCCGACCTGCGGCGAGCCGCGGCCTTCCTGCTCGTGGCGCTGCCCTGCGATCCGGCGGGCTCGCTCGATCCCGGAGCCTACACGGTCCGCAACGTGATGGGCTTCGCCACCGAGACGAACGCGTTCGCAATTCCGGTTCGGCTCAAGCCGGGAGACCGCGTGGCCCTGGCGATTCGAGAGCCCGAGGCGGCGCGCGACGACCTGAAGATCATGCTGGCGGGCCTGGGCGGGGCGCCGGCCTTCGGTGTCTACTTCGACTGCTGCGCGCGGGGGGCCGCCTTCTTCGGCATGGAAGGGCTCGAGGCGGCCTACCTCGAGCAGGCCTTCGGCACCGCCCCCATTGGGGGCATGTTCGGCTCGTGCGAGATCGGTCCGATCGGCCGATCGACGGAGCTG
>JAOTUO010000205.1 GCA_029863845.1 Myxococcales bacterium | reverse complement strand
TCCCGCCGCAGGTCGCCGTCGACCTTGAACTCCCGCTCGATGATCTCGCGGAGTCCGACGACCTCGCCGTCCGAGAGACGGTCGGTCTTGGTGTCGCCGTCGATATCCGCCTTCTCGCAGATGATCCGCGCCGAGCTGCGTCCGATCCCGTAGATGTACGTGAGCGCGATCTCGATCCGCTTGCTCCTCGGCAGGTCGATTCCCGCGATTCGCGCCATCGGATGTCTCCTCCTTCCCTCTCGTCCCTTCGCGGGAGCCCGGGGCTCAGCCCTGACGCTGCTTGTGCTTCGGGTTCTCGCAGATCACCCGCACGACGCCGCGGCGGCGGATGATACGGCATTTCTCGCAGAGCTTTCGCACCGATGCTCGAACCTTCATCCCTCGACCTCCCGCCCGGATTTCCTAGTGCGAGCCTTCGACCTGCGTCAGCACCTCAGGCCCGTCCTCGGTGACGAGGATCGTGTGCTCGAAGTGCGCCGACAGCGACCCATCGGCGGTCACCGCCGTCCACTCATCGTCGAGCATGCGGACCTCGGGCCGACCCGCGTCCACCATGGGCTCGATCGCGAACACCATGCCCGGCATCAAGCGCGGGCCGCGTCCGGGCTTTCCGTAGTTCGGAATCCACGGAGGCTCGTGGAGCCGGCTGCCGATGCCGTGCCCCGCGAAGACACGGACCACAGAATAGCCCGCTTCCTCGGCCCGGCCCTGGACGGCGTGGCCGATGTCCGACAGGCGATTGCCCGGAACCATCTGCTCGATCCCGCGCCACAGGGCGTCCCGGGTCGCGTCCAGGAGCGCCTGCGCCTCGGCGTCGATCCGGCCGACTGGCAGCGTCACGGCGGAATCGCCGTGATAGCCGTCGCTGGAGACGCCGAAATCCAGGCCCACGATGTCGCCCTCCTGGAGCTCCCGACGCCCCGGGATGCCGTGGACGATCTCGTCGTTGACCGAGACGCACAGCACCGCCGGGTACCGGGGCAGACCGTGAGGGTCGTAGCCCTTGAACGACGACACGACGCCGCGCTGACCGATGGCCTTTTCCGCCCAGCGGTCCAGCTCCAGGGTCGTGATGCCCGGCTCCACCAGCTCCCTCAGCTCCAGCAGGATCTCTGCGACGTGGCGACAGGCCAGTCGCATGAGCTCGATCTCGCGCCGGGTCTTGATCGGAATGCTCTCGCCGTAGCCCATCAGGCGCCCAGCGCCTCCTCGATTCTCTTCCCCACCTCGTCGATGCCACCCATGCCGTCGACCTCGGCGAGCACGCCGTTTTCGCGATAGTAGGCGACGAGCGGCGCCGTCTGCTCCTGGTAGACGCGCATGCGGTTGCGGATCGTCTCCTCGTTGTCGTCGCTCCGCCCCTCGATCTCCGCCCGCTTCAGCAGCCGCTCGATGACGGCCGCCTCGTCGATCACCAGCGCGACGCAGCGCTCGATCCCGGATCCCATGCGCTCCAGCATTTCGTCCAGGGCATGCGCCTGGGCGACCGTGCGGGGGAAACCGTCCAGGATGAACCCGGCCCGTGCGTCGTCCCGGCCCAGGCGCTCCTCGGCCACGCCGATGACCACCTCGTCCGGCACCAGCTCGCCGCGCTCCATGTAGTCACGGGCCTTCACGCCGATCTCCGTTCCGACGGCCACGGCCTCGCGCAGCATGTCGCCCGTCGAGATCTGCGGAATGCCGAGCTTGTTCACCAACCGCTCGGCCTGCGTGCCCTTGCCCGCGCCCGGCGCTCCCAGCAGCAGCAGTCTTCGCGCCGTCACCGACCCAACCTCCCGCGGATGCGCGTACCGCGCACGAAGCCCTCGTACTGCCGGGAGACCAGGTGTGCCTCGATCTGCCCGATCGTGTCCAGGCCCACGCCCACCACGATCAGGAGCGCCGTGCCGCCCATGTAGAACGGAACGCCGAACCGGACCGAGAGCAGGGTCGGCAGCACGCAGACCGCCGACATGTAGATGCCGCCGACCAGCGTGATCCGCGTGAGGATCCAATCGATGTGCTCGGCGGTGCGCTTGCCCGGGCGGATCCCCGGAATGTACGCGCCCGACGACTTGATGTTATCCGCCACGTCCGTCGGATTGATCATGATGGCGGTGTAGAAGTAGCAGAAGAAGACGATGAACCCCGCGTAGATGACCTGGTAGAGGGGGCTGGCCGGATTCAGGTAGACGTCGATGAAGGTCTGTACGGTCGGCGAGTCGGTGAAGCGACCGAGCGTGAGGGGGAACATCAAGAGCGAGGAAGCGAAGATGGCGGGGATCACGCCCGCCGTATTGACCCGAAGCGGGAAGTAGCTCATGCCGCCCTGCATGACGCGCCGTCCGACCACGCGTCGCGCGTGCTGGATGGGAATCCGGCGCTGACCCCGCTCGACGATCACGACGAAGAAGACCAGCCCCACCGCGAGCGCCGCGATGAACAGCGTCTGGAGAATGCTGAACTGATCGGTTCGGACCAGCTCGAAGACCTGGCCGATGGCGGACGGGATGCTGATGATGATGCTGGCAAAGATGATCATCGAGATCCCGTTGCCGATGCCGCGCTCGGTGATCTGCTCGCCGAGCCACATGATGAAGGCCGTCCCCGTGGTCAGGGTGATCATGCACATCAGCTTGAAGGACCAGCCGGGGTTCGCGACGGCGCCCTCGCCGAACTGCCCGCTCTCGAGCGCCACGGAGATCAGGAAGCCCTGGAACATCGCCAGGCCGATCGTGGCGTAGCGCGTGTACTGGTTGATCTTCTTCTGGCCCGCCGCCCCTTCCTTCTTGAGCTCCTCGAGCTTCGGGATCACGACGGTGAGCAGCTGGAAGATGATCGATGCGCTGATGTAGGGCATGATGCCCAGCGAGAAGATCGAGAGCTGCTCCAGGGCTCCGCCGGAGAAGAGGCTGAAGAGGCCGAAGACCGTCCCCGCCATCTGCTTGAAGAAGCTCCGCACCACCTCGGGATCGATCCCGGGTGTCACGATGAAGGCGCCGATGCGGTAGACGGCCAGCATCGCGAACGTGAAGAGGATCCGTTGCCGGAGCTCCGTGATCCTCCCGATGTTCTGGACGCCGCCGATCATTCAACGAGCTCCACGCTCCCGCCGGCCTCTTCGATCTTCCGCCGAGCCCCTGCGCTCACGCGATGGACCGCGACCACGAGGTTCTTCGGCGCTTCGCCCTCGCCGAGGATCTTCACCTTGCCGGCCCGGCGCGGGACCAGTCCCCGCTCGGCCAGGCCCGCGGGATCGACGCGAGCGCCGTCCCCGAACGCGGACAGGGCGCCGACGTTCAGGACGTGGTACTCCGTCCGGTGCAGGTTGTGGAATCCCCGCTTCGGCAGGCGCCGCACCAGCGGCATCTGCCCTCCCTCGAATTGAAAGGGCGTCTCGCGGCCCGGCGAGCGCTTGCCCTGCCCCTTCTCGCCGCGCCCGGCGGTCTTGCCCTGACCGGCACCGGGACCCCGCCCGACGCGCTTCGGCCGCCGCCGCGAACCGGGATGAGGCTGGAGTCGATCCAGCATGGCGTCACTCCTCCACGACCACGAGATGCGCCACCTTTCGGATCATTCCCCGGACGGCGGGCGTGTCCTCCACCTCGACGGTCTGCCTCAGTCGCTTCAAGCCCAGTCCGCGAACGGTCGCCCGCTGGCGGCGGTCGTAACCGATGGCGCTGCGCACCCACCGCACCTTGATCCGCGCCGGCGCCGTCATGCCCGGCCCAGCTCGCGCATTCGCGTGTCGGGGTCCCGGAGCTCCACGAGAGCCGTCATCGCGGCGCGGACGACGTTGTGGGGGTTGTTGGTCCCCAGGTTCTTGGTGAGGACGTCGTGAACGCCCGCGGCCTCGAGCACGGCGCGCACGGGGCCACCCGCGATCACCCCCGTTCCCGGGGAGGCGGGCCGCAGCAGCACGCGCGCGGCGCCGAAACGCCCCAGCACGTCGTGGGGCAGGGTGCCCTCCACCAGGGGGACCCGGATGAGCGACTTCCGAGCGCGCTCCACCCCCTTGCGGATCGCCTCGGGCACCTCGCCGGCCTTTCCGTAGCCCACGCCGACGACGCCGTCCGCGTCACCGACCACGATCAGCGCGCTGAAGCTGAAGCGGCGTCCACCTTTCACCACCTTCGCGACGCGGTTGATGTGGACTACCCGGTCCGTAAGTTCGTAATCGTTCGGGTTGAGTTGCTGAGCTCGCATGTGTTTCGTCCTAGAACCGGAGTCCGGCCTCGCGGGCGGCCTCCGCGAGGGCCTTGACCCGGCCGTGGAAGAGGAATCCGTTCCGATCGAACACCACACGCTCGATCTGTTTCTCTCGCGCCAGCTCCGCGACGGCCTCTCCGACGCGGCGGGCGGCCTCGATGTTGCCCGTGGAAGAGAGACCTCCGGCCACCTTCTCGGAGCGACTGGAGACGGCACCGATCGTCCGACCCGTCTCGGCGTCGACGAGCTGTGCGTAGATGTGCTTCGAGCTGCGAAAGACGGTGAGCCGGGTGCGAGTACTCCGCGAGATCCGACGCCTCACCCGTGCGCGACGCGCCTCGCGCCTTCTCAGCCTTTCGTCGTGGTACTTGTGTCTCACGCTGGCCTCATCCTGCGGCGACGCCGGATTTGCCGACCTTGCGCCGCACGCGCTCATCCACGTACCGGATACCCTTGCCCTTGTACGGCTCGGGCGGTCGAATCGCCCGTACGTCTGCGGCGAACTGCCCGACCTGCGCCCGATCGATCCCCTCGACCCTCACGATCACGTTCCGATCGACGGCGACGCTCAGACCCTCGGGGATCGGCATCTCCACCGGGTGCGACAGTCCCACCTGCAGGGTGAGCTTCTTGCCGCTCGCCTCCGCTCTGTAGCCCACGCCCTGGATCTCGAGCTGCTTGACGAAGGGCTCCGTCACGCCCCGCACCATGTTGGCGAGCAGGGCGCGCGCCAGGCCGTGGAGCGCCCGGCTCTGCTTGCGGTCGTCCGGCCGCCGCAGCGTCACCTGCCCTTCGCCGATGTCCACGCCAATCCCCTCCGGGATCCGCTGCGAGAGGACGCCCTTCGGACCCTTGACGCTCACCGCGCCGCGCTCGTGGGCCACGCTCACGCCGTCCGGGATCGGGATCGGTCGTTTTCCGACTCGCGACATCGCTACCAGACCTCGCACACCACCTCGCCGCCCACGGATGCCTCGCGGGCGGCGCGGTCTGACAGGATCCCCTTGGACGTCGAGAGAACCGCAATTCCGAGGCCGTTTCGCACCCGCGGCACCGCGTCCTTCGCCACGTATACGCGGCGGCCGGGCCTGCTCACGCGCCGTATGCCGTCGATGAGAGCGCGGCCGTCGTCGCCGTAGCGGATGCCGAGCACGAGCACGGGATGCCCGGCGCTGGCCTCCACGTGGGCATCGGCGAGAAATCCCTCCTGCTTCAGCACGCGCGCGACCGCGAGCTTCTGCTTCGACGACGGGCACTTTGTCTGGTGGTGGCGCGCCGTCCCGGCGTTTCGAATGCGCGTGAGCATGTCGCTGATCGGATCGGTCATCATCGCTTCATCCGCCCGAATTCACCGGGTGAACGGCAGGCCGAGGTGCGCCAGCAGCGCGCGTCCCTCGGCGTCGTTCGCCGCTGTGGTGCAGATCGTCACGTTGAGGCCCGTGATGCGCTCCACCTTGTCGTATTCCACCTCCGGGAAGATGATCTGCTCCCGGATCCCCAGCGAGAAGTTCCCACGCCCGTCGAAGGCCTTCGGCGACACCCCTTTGAAGTCGCGCACGCGAGGCAGCGACACACTGACGAGTCGGTCGAAGAACTCCCACATGCGCGGACCGCGAAGCGTGACCTTGCAGCCGATCGCCTGCCCGGCGCGCAGCTTGAAGTTCGCAACGGACTTCCGCGCGCGCCGGATGACGGCCTTCTGGCCGGTGATGCTCGCGAGCTCCTCCGCCGCCTTGTCGAGCAGCTTGGGATTCTGCGTGGCTTCTCCGAGGCCGACGTTCACCACGATCTTCGTCAGCGTCGGCACCTGGTGGACGTTCTTGTACCCGAACTCGCCCGAGAGCTTCGGAGCGACGTCCTGGCGGTAGCGTTCGAGGAGCCGGGGCACCATCTAGAGCACCTCCGGAGCCAGCGAGATGATCTTCATGAAACGGTGAGCCCTCAGCTCGCGCGCGACGGGACCGAAGATCCGGGTTCCCACGGGCTCGCGCTGCGTGTCGATCAGGACGGCGGCATTGTCATCGAAGCGGATGTACGAGCCGTCGGGCCGACCGACCCCCTTGCGGGTGCGGACCACCACGGCGCGGCGCACCTCGCCCTTCTTCACGCGTGCGTTGGGAACCGCATCCTTGACCGAAACCACGATCACGTCTCCGATGGACGCATAGCGGCGCCCCGAGCCCCCGAGCACGCGGATGCAAGCAACCTTCCGCGCCCCGGAGTTGTCCGCGACCTGAAGCACCGACTCCTGCTGAATCATCTTCTTGCTAGACCTCGGCCGCCTTGGTCAACGTCGCCTGGACCTTCCAGCGCTTCTGCTTGGAGATCGGGCGGTGCTCGATGATCCGCACACGATCTCCGATCGAACAGGCGTTGGATTCGTCGTGCGCCATGAACTTCGAGTAACGCCGGACGTACTTCCGGTACTGGGGGTCCTGGACGAGACGCTCCACCCGCACGACCACGGTCTTGTCCATCTTGTCGCTGACCACCATTCCCACCAGAATTCGCCGACTGCCTCGTTCCTTCACTTCACAGCTCCGCGTCGCTCGTGCAGGAGGGTCTCCACGCGAGCGATGTCGCGGCGAAGCAGCTTGAGCTTCGCCGTGTTCTCGAGCTGACCGGTCGACCGCTTCACCTGCGCGTTGAAGTACTCGTGGCGCAGGTCGCTCGACTTGGCGGTCAGCTCGTCGATCGAAAGATCCGCGAGTTCTTGGGCCTTCACGACGCGGCCCGGCGCTCGACGATCCGGGTGGACATCGGCAGCTTGTGCGCAGCAAGGCGCAGCGCGTCGCGCGCGACCTTGGCCGGAACCCCCTCCATCTCGTAGAGCATCCGCCCCGGCTTCACGACGGCCACCCACTCCTCGGGGTTTCCCTTGCCCTTGCCCATTCGCGTCTCCGCTGGTTTCTTCGTGATGGGCTTGTCCGGAAAGATCCGGATCCAGACCTTGCCGCCGCGCTTCACATGGCGCGTCATCGCGACTCGAGCAGCCTCGATCTGGCGTGCGGTGACGCGCGCGCACACGGTCGCCTGGAGCCCATAGTCGCCGAACGACAGGACGTGGCCCCGGCGGGCCTTCCCCCGCATTCGGCCCTTGTGCTGCTTGCGGTGTTTGACCTTCTTCGGCTGGAGCATTCCCTACCTCGTCGGCTCCTGGCTGACGCGCTCCGAGAGCGCCCCGGTTCGCATGTCCTTGTCGGTGACGTCTCCCCGGAACACCCAGCACTTGACGCCGATCACCCCGTAGGTGGTCTTGGCCTGCGCGAAGCCGTAATCGATCTCGGCCCGAAGCGTGTGGAGCGGCACCCGGCCTTCCCGATACCACTCGCGCCGCCCCATTTCCGAACCGCCCAGTCGGCCGGCGCATTGAATTCGGATCCCTCCGGCGCCG
>JAOTUO010000204.1 GCA_029863845.1 Myxococcales bacterium | reverse complement strand
GCGAGCAAACGACGACCGGAAAGGTGTGCGAAATCGGATGAACGCTCGCGAGCTCGCCGACACCCAGCTCATCGACGGTCTTCCCGCCCTGAAGCTGCTCGAGGGCCTGGCCCGCCTCTACCAGCTGGTGCTCGTCGTCGATCGCGAGGATCGGATCCAGTGGATGAGCGACGAGCTCCGCCGCCTGTCCGGCAACACCCACGGTCACGTCGGGCAGGACGTGCACCGCGTCTTCCCGAAGCTTCCCCGGCCGGAGCAGATGTCCGCGATCCGATCGCAGCTGCGAACGACCGGCTTCCTCTCGAACATGCGCATCGACGTGAGCGGCTGCGACGGCGAGGTTCTGCTGGTCGACATCAGCATTCTGCCGATCTCCACGGAGGAGAGCGAGTCCCCGCTCATGGCGGTGATCGCGCGGCGCGTCAGCGACGGCGACGGCGATCGGACCGAGGACGCGGGGGGGCTGGAAGCCGTTCTCGAGAGCGCGCCCGACGGCGTCGTGGCCGTCGACGAGCGCGGCTTCGTCACCTACGCCAACGCGGCCGTGGAACGAATCCTGGGCTACTCGCGCGAGCAGCTCCGGGACCGCCCGATCGCGCTGCTGGCCAGGCATCCTGCCGACGTGGAGCGCTTGGCGTCTTCGCTGGGTCCGGAGGAGCAGGTCCGCGATTGGGATCTCGAGCTGCGATGCAGCGGCGGCACGGCCGTCGTGGTCTCGGCCTCCGCCGGCGCCCTCCGTCGTGCCGATGGATCCGCGGGAGGGACGGTGCTGTTCCTGCGCGAGGGCACGCATCGCCGCGAGGCCGAGGCGGCCCTCGGGCGAGAGAACGCAGAGCTCGAGCACTGCATCCAGACCCTGGCGCACGACCTGCGCTCGCCGCTGGTGGCCCTGCTCGGCTTCTCGCGCCTGCTGCGCCAGGACTACGGCGAGAGCCTGGACGACACGGGCTCGCACTTCCTCGATCGCATCGAGCAGTCCGGCCGCACCATGGAGGTGCTGATCCGGGAGATCCTCGAGCTGTCCCGCATCGGGCATTCCGGTGAGCGACGCTCGCCGGTGGATCCGCGGGCCGTGCTGCTTCAAATCGGCGCCGAGATCAAGCCGCGCCTCGACGCCCAGGGAATCCGGTTGTCCATTCCCGACACCCCCCCCGTGTTGTTCTGCGACCGCACCCGGCTCTATCAGCTCTTCTCAAATCTCATCGGCAACGCCGTCGATCACATGGGTCCCTGCGACCGGCCGCTGATCTCCGTTCGCATCGAGGAGAGCGCCGATCACCATCACCTCAGCGTGAGCGACACGGGGCAGGGCATTCCGCCGGAGCATCACGAGGAGATCTTCGAAGTATTCCGGAGCCTCGGATCCCGGACCGACGGCCGTCGCGGAACCGGCATCGGGCTCGCCATCGTGCGGAAGATCGCGGAGACGCACTCGGGTCGGGCCTGGGTCGAGAGTCGACCCGGGGCCGGCACGACCTTCCACGTCACCCTCTCCCGATCCTAGACCCGCAGCTCCCTCGTGCTTGCCCGCTCCGGGGGCGTCGCGTAGGCTGGGTCCGGCCTGCGCCCATGTACCCCGAGCTGTTTCGCATCGGCGACTTCTCCATCAGCACCTTCGGGGTGATGTTGGCGGCGGCCTTCCTGGTCGGAACCTGGATCACTGCGCGGCGGATGGCGGAGGAAGGCCTCGACCCGGAGAAGGCCACCGTGATCCTGATCTACGTGATGGCCGGCGGCATCGCAGGCTCGAAGCTCTACTTCGCTGCGGACGTCTCCCTGCGGGAGGGCATCTCCTTCACGTCGCTGCTGTTCGCGCGGGACGGCATCACCTGGTACGGCGGACTGGTCCTGGCGACCGTCGTGGGCGCAATCGGCTGTCGCCGCAACGGCATCCCCGTCAAGACCTTCGCCGACTGCACGGCCGTCGCGGGTGCGGTCGGACAGGCCATCGGCCGCGTCGGCTGCTTCCTCGTCGGTGACGACTACGGAGCGCCCACCGACCTGCCGTGGGGCGTGGCCTTTCCCCGGGGAGCGCCACCGACCCTCGAGCCCGTCCACCCGACCCAGCTCTACGAGATCGCCTGGCTGCTCTGCGTAGCCGCGCTGCTGTGGAGGCGCCGCCGCCGCAGCCCGTTCCTGTTCGGTGAGTACATCGCCCTCAACGGCCTGGGACGCATGGTCATCGAGATCTGGCGGGTGAACCCGAAGGTGGCGCTAGACCTCACGGAGCCTCAGTGGATCGGCGGAGGCCTGGTCGTGCTCGGCGTGACCGGCTGGCTCTACTACTGGAGCCGGACCGAGCGCGCCGTGTCGTGAGCTCTCAGAATGCGGCTTCCGACGGCGACGGCGTGGGGAGTACGGCGGTCAGCCGCTCGAGCAGTGCGGCGGCCCCGGCGGTGACGCGCTGCTTGTCGTCGCCGAGAGCCAGCTGGCCGACGCGAGAGACGGCGTCGCGTGCGAGATCAGCGAGGCGCGCGTCCGGATCACCGGCGCCATCGAGCCAGCGGCCCAGCCACTCGACGCTGCGCCCGTAGTCGCCCGCCAGGTAGGCGGCCATTCCGCGCGCGTACGCGGACAGGCGATCCAGCTCTTCGCGCTCGCCGCCGCGGGCTGCCGCATCGCCGAATGCCCGCTCCGCCTCCGCGAAGAAGCCGCTGACCATGTAGGACCGGCCCGCGCACTCGTAGCCCGTCGCGGCGCTCCCGTGCCTCCCCTCCAGAAGCTCGTCGAGCGTGAGGTCGAAGACGTCCTCGACGCGCTCCCGGTTCTCGATCAGGTAGCGCGTGACGTGTCCGTTCTCTCGCTGTTCCATCAAGAGCACGCGAAGCTGCTCGCGCGTGTGGTTCAGCAGCTTCTCGCACTCCACGAGTCCCTCTTCCAGACGCGGAGCCACGCCGCCCAGGATCTTCTCGAAGTCCCGGAACAGGGCGTCCGCGTCCGCGTTCGCCTCGGGTCGGAGCGCACGCACGCGCGGCTCGTAGACCTCTCTCTGGTAGATGTTCTCCCGGCACTTCATCGCCTCGTGAAACAGGGAGCCCACGGCCAGGTCGAAGAGAACTTCCCGCCGCACGTCGACGCGCGAGCTCTCCGCCCCGGGCCGGAAGAGCGCGTGGCAGCGCTCCTTCAGCCGGTAGAGGACGCTGCCTTCGTCGTCTCCGACCAGCTCCTGGAGCTCCGCGAAGCGAAGCTCGCCCCGTCCGGCGCGCGCGAACAGGCTGCGCATCAGCGGGTGGGCTTCCAGGAAATCGCGGACGATTTCGACCAGACCGGTGGAGACGCTCGGCATCGTGCCCCCATTATAGGCTCCCTGCCGGGGACCGCGTGCCGGGCCGCGCGGCGCGGCTCTGGTTCCGTTCGGTCGCTTCGCCTAATCTCGACGCAGATCGGAGCCCATGCGAGCGGAGGTTCGCCATGACCCAGCCCGTCGAGCGCGAGAGCATGGAGGTCGACGTCCTGTACGTCGGGGGCGGCCCCGCCACGCTGGCGTCGGCGCTGCACCTGATGAACCAGATCGAGGCGCACAACCGGCGCGCCGAGAGCGAAGGCCGCGATATTCTCGAGGCGCCGACGGTGCTCGTGCTCGAGAAGGGCGCCAGCATCGGCGACCACATGCTGTCGGGCGCCGTCATGAATCCGAAGGCGCTGAACGAGCTGGTTCCGGACGCGGAGAACCAGGGATTCCCGACGGAGTACGTTTGCGACTACGCCGGCTTCTGGCTCTTTCACCCCCGCGGGCGCCTCAAGCTTCCCGCGCCGCCGAACTTCCGCAAGAAGGGCTACCACATCGTCTCGCTCAACAAGGTGGCCAAGTGGCTCGCCGATCGCTGCGAGGCGGCCGGCATCGAGATCTACCCGGGCTTCGCCGGCGACCAGATCCTCGTCGACGGCAGCCGGGTGATCGGCGTCCGCACCGGGGACATGGGCGTCGACCGGGAGGGCAAGCCCAAAGCCAACTTCCAGCCGGGCATGGACATCTTCGCCAAGGTCACCGTGATCGGAGAGGGCGTCCGCGGGTCGCTGACCAAGCAGCTCGTCGATCGTTTCGAGCTCGAGGGCCGGAACCCCCAGAACTTCGAGACCGGGGTCAAGGAGATCTGGAAGATCGACCCCAAGAAGCACCGCCCGGGGCGCGTCGTTCACGGCTTCCTGCTCCCCGACATCCTGAAGCGCTTTCACGGCATGTGGCTCTACGACATGAAAGACGACCTGATCTCCTACGGGTTCGTCACGCTCCTGGACTCGAAGAGCCCGCACAGCGACCCGCACCTGGCGGCGCAGAAGTTCAAGACGACCCCGTGGATGAAGTGGCTGCTCGAAGGCGCCGAGCTGATCCGCTACGGAGCGAAGGCGCTCCCCACCGGCGGTCTCTATTCGCAGCCCAAGCTCTACGTCGACGGCGCGCTGCTCGTCGGCGACTCGGCGAGCTTCTGCAACGCGCAGAACCTCGCCGGCATCCACATGGCCATGAAGTCGGGCATGCTGGCCGCGGAGACCATCGTCGGGGCTCTGGCGCAGCAGGACTTCACGTCCAAGACGCTCGGCGATTACGCGGAGCGCTATCGCAACAGCTGGGCCTACCGGGAGCACTACCAGGCGCGGAACTTCGGGGCCTCGATCGAGAAGGGCTTGTTCTTCTTCGGATTGAACGAGCCGATCCGGATGATCACCGGAGGGCGCGGAATCCGGGACGAGTTGACGATGGAGCCCGGCTACACGCAGATGCAGAAGGTCTCGGAGCTGCCCAAGAACGAGCGCGAGAAGGAGGCCTTCGCGTTCGACGGGAAGCTCACCTTCTCCAAGGAGCACCTCGTCCAGTTCAGCGGCACGCAACACGAGGTGGACCAGCCCTCCCACCTCGTCGTGGCCGACACCGACCTCTGCAGCACCACCTGCGCCGAGGAGTACGGCAACCCCTGCGAGAGCTTCTGTCCGGCCGCCGTCTACGAAATGGTGGACGACTCGGCGCATCCCGGGCGCAAGAAGCTGTTGATCCACCACGAGAACTGCGTGCACTGCAAGACCTGCGACATCGCGGATCCCTATCAGGTGATCACCTGGACGCCCCCCGAAGGCGGACAGGGCCCGGACTACACGGGGATGTAGGGCTCTCTCAGGAAGCCGCCGCCAGGGCGTCCTGGAGAGCGCGCAGGTCTTCGGCACCGGCCGCGACCAGCAGCGCGGTCGCCGGCTCATCGAGTCCGCGCGGAAAGTGGTCGCCGTTCTCGTTACACACGAGGGCGCCGGCCTCCTCGGCGATCAGGACACCGATGCGCCCGCGGATGCTGACCCCGACGCCCTTCCCGCGGACCCAGCGCAGGCCCGCCCGCACCCCGGGAACGAGGGGCGCCACCGCGATGGCACCGCCCGACGCAGGAACCGGCTCGAAGCCGCGCGCGCGCAGGCTCGCGCGCGCCGCCTCGGGCAGATCGTGGCTCACGAAGATCCGCTCGCCGGAGGCGGCAACCCGCACCTCGCGTGACGACGCATCCCCCACCGCGACGCGGGCCCCTCCGCCGCGCGTCGCCGAGTAGAAGAGTCCCTCTCCGGGCAGCGCCACGAGCGCGGCCTCATACTCGCCGGCATGGGCGAGGCCGATCATCACCGCATACGGTCCGTTCCCCTCGAGGTAGAAGCGGAGCGTCCCGTCGATCGGATCGACGACGACGAGCGCGTCGCTCTCCGTGGGAAAGCGCCGCGCGGTGATCGTGTTCTCCTCGGCCTCGACGCGAACATCGGGAAAGCGCTCGAAGAGGCGAACGAGGATCGCCTCCTGGCACGCCGTGTCGGCCACGGTCAGGGCCGCCTTCACGGGAGTGGCCTCGCCCCGCTTCGGGCGGTTGGCGACGCTCCCCTCCAGCGCCCTGGCGATCGACGCCGCCTGGCGCAGGGCGGGCGCCAGCGCGCGCTCGAAGTCCGCCGGGGACACCCTCGACATGGCCTGGCAGTCTGTAGCGATTCGGGCGCCCGGCACCAAGCTCCCCGAGACCCCTTGTTCCGGCGCCCCGGACGGCCGATCCTCTGGAGACGCGACCGCAGCGCCGCAGCGGTCGGGGCTCCAGCGGGCGTCCCGGCCCACCGATGGGAGAGAGCCGGAGACACGCAGCCGCCGACCGAGGTTCTCCGTCATGAAGCAGCGAGCACGTCGAGCCCCCCGCCTGCGCTGCGCCGTGCGAAGCGGTCTGGTCGCCGCAGCGATCCTGTGGGGGAGCGCCGCGCCGGCCCTGGCGCTCCCGCCCGCCAACCTCGCTCCCCTGGAGCAGGGACGCGCGAAGAAATCCTTCGCCCGTTTCGCAGAAGATTGGATGGCGAAGGTCCGCCGCCTCGCGGAGCGCGAACGGCGGAGCCCCACGATCGGCTCGCACGCTCACGACCCCCTGCTGACCTATCGAGGCTACGCCGACGATTTCTCGATCGAGCTGCGCGCCACCGGCCATCCGCGTGCGCCGTTCGTCGGTCTGCTTCGCTACGTGGAGCTGCTCTACAGCTGCTCGGACACGAGAACCGACGATTGCAAGGTCTCATCCGCCCTGCCGGTGACGGAGATCTTCCGCTTCCAGAACGGACGCTGGGTCTACTAGCCCATCGACGGGGCTCGCCGTCGTCGGCCACGCGGTGCAGCGGGATCTGGTCCTCGAGCGCTTCCGCCGGGTCCGGCGGCGGCATGGAGCGCGGAGCCCCCCGGCCGTCGTGCCTCGATTCGGGTCACCCGGCCGAAGGGACTCCGCGCTCCCCGACGCCCCTTACCCCCCAGTCAGAGGCGTCGTAGGCCGCCACTCAGCTGCAACCGCTCGTCCCACCACAGTTGGGGCACTTGTAGCAGGCGCCGTTGCGGATCATGATCGACCCGCACTCGCTGCAGCTCGGAGCGTCCGCTTGATTCACGATCCGGTACGGAGCGGCGGACGGCCGCGCTCCGGAGCCTCCAGCCACCGCGGCGCGGGACGTCGGCGTCCCCAGCCCGGTCGTGTCTGCCTCCTGCTCATCGATGACTTCCGGCTCGCCCTCGAGGAAGCGATTCCCGAGGAAACGGAAGACGTAGTCCATCACCGACTTGGCGATCGGGATCGCCCGGTTGTTCGTGAAGCCGGACGGCTCGAAGCGCGTGTGGCTGAACTTGTCGACGAGGGTCTTGAGCGGCACGCCGTACTGCAGCGCGATCGACGTCATCGTGGCGATGGTGTCCATCAAGCCCGATACCGTGCTGCCCTCCTTGGCCATGCGAAGGAAGATCTCGCCGGGCTGCTTGTCCTCGTAGAGGCCGACGGTGAGGTAGCCCTCGTGGCCGGCGATCGAGAACTTGTGCGTGACGGCCTCGCGCTCGTCCTCGAGCTTGCGTCGCACCGGACGCGGCAGCTCGCGAACCGACGCGTCACCGGCGTCGCGCCCGGCGTTGAGCGGCTGCGTGCGCTTGCTGCCGTCGCGGTACACCGCGAGAGCCTTGAGCCCGAGCCGCCAGCCCTCGACGTAGGCCTGCATGATGTCGTCCTCGGTGGCATCCCCCGGCAGGTTCACCGTCTTGCTGATCGCGCCGGAAAGGAAGGGCTGCACCGCCCCCATCATGCGCACGTGCCCCATCCAGTCGATGCTACGCGTGCCGTTCTCGGCCCGGAACGCGCAGTCGAAGACCGGCAGGTGCTCGGCATCCAGCCCCGGGGCACCCTCGATCGTCTCCCGCTCGTCGATGTGCG
>JAOTUO010000203.1 GCA_029863845.1 Myxococcales bacterium | reverse complement strand
GTACCAGGGGTGCACGAGCAGCGGCAGGCTCACGAGGACCGCGACGACGAGGAGACCGAGCGACCACCGCTCCGCGGCGGACCAGGGCCCGCGTCGAGGAGCGCTTCCTAGAGCCGCGCGGGCGTGCGCGCGAGCAACCGGCACGGGCGTCGGCTTCCTGAGCATGTGCGCGGGGTAGCACAGGGGCCGATCGCGGCGCGTGGTTCGCCAGCACGTTCTCGAGCAACCGGCGTCACGAGCGCGAAACACGACTCGCGTCCGTCCCCTTCAGAGTTGCATCTCGCCTGCCGCGCGACGGTGTTCCCGCCGGCCAGGCCGCCAGTCCGGACGGCGAGTCAAGGCGGGTGTAAATCGCTACGGTCGATCTCGGCGGGTGAAGAAGCCGGGGGGCGTCCTCAACGTCTTTCCGGGTTGAACCGGAATACCGTTGGCTGGTCATGCGCACGGTCTACAAGCTCATCATGCCCGGGGGCCTCGTCGTGCTCGGGGCCTTCCTTTGCCTCCAAGGCACGCCGTCACCCGAGGTCGTGCCCCCGCTGGCGCGCTTCGTGCCCGCCGCCATCTTCGCGATCGGGGCCGTCCTCGCCCTGCGCTTTCAAGACAGCCAGATGGTGCTCGCGCTGATCCTGCTGGCGCTCGCGGACCTGGGACTCGCCCACTTCGGGCGGAGCGAACGCCTCGCCACGGAGCTGGGCCGCGACGTCCTCACCGGCATGGCCCTCCTCCTGCCACTCAATTTCGCGGTGCTGTGCGTGACCCCGAACCGCGGCATCCTCACGGCGAGCACCGTCTCGCGCTTCGTGCTGATCCTGTGCCAGCCGCTGCTCATGGCGTGGGCCTGCCTCAAGTGGCCCGGCGCCATCGCCTCCGTGCTCGACCTGCAATGGGCCCCGGTCGCGATTCCGGGCAGCGGCCTCGTCACGCAGCCCGGTTGGGTCGCGTTCGCCGGGACCTTCGCCCTGTTGCCGGCGCAGCACCTGTTCCCGCGCAGCGCGATGGTCGGCGGGCTGCTGTGGGCGCTCTTCGCGGTGCTGTTGGCGCTCAACGCCGACCTGAACGGGATCGAGCCCATCGTCTATCTGACCGCGGCGGGGGTCTTGCTGATCGTCTCCCAGGTGGAGAGCTCGTACCTCCTGGTGTTCCGCGACGACTTGACCGAACTACCGTCGCGCCGGGCGCTCAACCAGGCGCTGATGAGACTCGGGAAGCACTACACCATCGCGATGGTGGACATCGATCACTTCAAGAAGTTCAACGACACCTACGGACACCAGATCGGGGACCAGCTGCTGCGCATGGTGGGCTCGAAGCTCGCCGTGCTGGGCGGCGGCGGGACCGCCTTTCGCTACGGCGGAGAGGAGTTCACGCTGCTGTTTCCGGGTAAGCGCCCCGAGCAGGTGATGACGCACATCGAAGGGGTGCTGCGAACCATCCGCAACACGCCCTTCACGATCCGCGGGGCGCAACCGTCTCCCGCTCCCGGCAAGCCGGCGGCGCCGGCCAACCCCCGGGCCCAACAGAAGGTGGGCGTCACCGTCAGCATCGGCGTCGCCGCGGCGCGGACACCGGCCGAAGTGGTGGGTGACGCCGACCGCGCGCTCTACCGCGCGAAGGAGACGGGGCGCAACCGGATCGTGAGCCTGGTCGCGGGATCCGGACGACCCGCTCCCGAGCGTCCCGCCCGCGCTTGACCTGCGCTCGCGGATCGAGCGCCTGCCGACGCGGCCAGGCCCGCCGCAGGCCGCTAGTCGAAGCGGTGTTCGGGGAAGATGGCGCTCAGGATCAGACCCAGCACCAATAGCGCGCCGGCACGGCGCGTGAGCATGAAGGCCCAGGCCACGTACCAGAGCGGCCAGATCGGATAGTCGGGCGGCGGCGCGGCGGGCTTCGGCTGGCTGTAGACCTTGAGCACTTGCCACAGGCGCGGGAGCGCCAGGAATACGAGCAGCGTCCAGAGGCCGAGGGTGCCGACGAGCACCAGACACAGCACGGACGCGAAGAACGCCACCATCAGCTCCTGATTGAGGAAGAGGGCCCGCTCCTTGCCCAGGAGGACCGGCAGGGTCTGGATGCGCCGCTGGCTGTCGGCCTCGAACTTGTCGATGTGCTTCCCGATCAGCACCGTCGTCACGAGGATCGCGTAGGGCACGCTCGCCACCAGCACCCAGGGCGGCAGCGTGCCGGCCGTCACGTAGTAGGTGCCGCCGATCATGAGCGGTCCCCATACGACGAAGACGCCGGGCTCGCCGAGCCCGCGGTGCTTGAGCTTCACCGGCGGAGCCACGTAGAAGACGCTGATGAACAGACCCATCAGGGCGAAGGCCGGGACGGGCCAGCCGCGCGACTCCGTCAGGTACAGGAGGATCGCGAGGTCGAGCATGTTGATCACGGCGATCGCCAGCAACAGCCCCGTCTTCGAGATGAGCCCCGAGAGGACCGGGTGCGGCGCGTACTGGACGCGCACGTACTCCTCGGTGTCGATCCCGCCCTCGAGATCGAAGTAGTCGTTGATCATGTTGTTGGCGGCGTGGGCGAGCGTGAGCCCCAGCAGCGCGGCGACGAAGTAGATCCAGTCCGTCCGAGGAGCGGAGGCGGCCAGCAGCCCGCCGATCGCCGCCGAGAGGATCGTCATCGGAATGACACTGGCGCGCGTGATCAGCAGACAGCGGGACCCGAGGTCCATGGTCCGCTCGGAGGACAGATTCTGGGTGCGGAGGACCTCGCTCCAGTTCCGAAACGTCGACGCCATGGGCCCTCCATCCCCGCGCCCGTCCGCCAGCCTAGCCGGGGCCCCTGCGCCCCGCATCCTCGCGCTCAGCCGCAGCGCGCGATGATCGCGTTTCCGAAGTGCTCGAGCGCCTCGCGCTTCTGCTCGAGCAGGGCACCGGGCCCAAGGCTGAACAGGAGCGGATAGTGGATCGTCGCCGTGGCGCCCGCGTCCTCGAGCCGGCAGAAGAGATCCACGTCGGGCGGCGCCGTCACCGCCACGATCGTCTCGAAGGGCTCGCCCTCCCGGCCGGCCTCGGCGCGCAGGGCGCGCAGGCGCTCCACCAGGGCGGGCACCTCCGCCGGGTCGTTGCCCGCGCCGATCCAGCCGTCGTTGCGCGCGGCGCGCCGCAACGCCGGCCCGCTCGTGCCCCCCACGTACACGGGAACGGGTCGCTTGGGGGCCGGTCTCATCTGGAGGGGGCCGAAGTCGTAGTGGGTGCCGTGGTGCTCGATCATGCCGCCGCTCCACAGCGTCCGCAGCACCTCGATCATCTCGTCGAGGCGGCTGCCCCGGGTGCGAAAGTCCTGTCCGAGCGGCGCGAACTCCTCCGCCATCCAGCCCGCGCCAACCCCGAGCGCCACGCGGTCTTCGCTCAGCACCGCCGCGGTGCTCACGGACTGGGCCACCAGCAGCGGGTGGCGCAGCGCCGCCAGGTAGACGGCGGTGGCGAAGCGCAGCCGCGCCGTCGCCGCCGCCATCGCGCTGATCGCCGCCCAGGGCTCCGGCCACTCGGTCTCGGGCCCGAAGGGCGGCCTTCCGTCCTGCGCATAGGGGTACTTCGATTCGAGCCGGCCGGGAAAGAAGACGTGGTCCGACACGATCACGCCGTGGAACCCGACCTCCTCGCAGATCCGGGCGAGCGGGACGAGCTGATCCGTCTCGGTGAACGACAGCGACTGCCAGAGCTTCACCCCGACTCCTCCCGCGGCGGCCCGGCCGCGCTGCGCGCCGCGACGGCGGCGTCGAGGTTGCGCGTCGCCTTCTCGAACAGGCTCCTGATCAGCCTCGGGAAGACGGGGGCGCTCATGTCGCCCCTACGCTCCGTCGAGCTCGATCCCCACGATCGCGCCCTCCCGGCCCAGGTGGAGCACCTGCGCTTCGCTGAGCCCCGTGCCCCGGCGGGTGTCGATGCCAAACTGGCTCCCGAGCCACGGCATGCGCCGGAAGCTGGCCTCGGCATGGCGCCGGAACGCCTCCGAGTCGGGCGGCACCACCCGCGCCCGGCCCCGCAGCTCGCGCCCGCGCAGCCGCAGCACCACCGGGCCCGGCTCCCGGTAGTTGCGCCACCACTGTTTGCGTCGGGCGTACGAGACCATCACGACCAGCCCGTCGCCGTCGCCGTCGCGTTGGTAGCCGACGGGAATCGTATAGCGGCGCCCGCTGCGGCGCCCCGTCACCGTGATCAGCATGAGCGCCGGGCTCAGGAGGAAGTGCAAGGGCGAACGCAGGATCCACGAAATGCCGGGGTTCAGTCGCGTGAAGATGGCGTCGAGCGACATCCGGCCGGCCTCCGTCGGGTCGCGCGCCGCGGCCGGGCCTAGGCCGGCTCGGGACGGAGGCGGTAGCGGATCGGCATGTGCTTCACCCCGCCGAGAAAGCTCGAGCGCAGTCGCTGCACCGGGCCGGTCAACTCCACGTGCTCGAGGCGGGAGGCCAACAGGCGGAAGATGGTGCGAAGCTCCAGGCGCGCGAGATTCGCGCCCAGGCAGAAGTGCTCGCCGATCCCGAAGGCCAGGTGGCGGTTGGGATGGCGGTCGCTGCGAAACGAGAAGGGCTCGTCGAAGACCTCTTCGTCGCGGTTCGCCGAGGGATAGAACAGGCACATCGACTCGCCGGCCCGGATCTTCTGACCGCGCAGCTCGAAGTCCTCGGTGGGCGTGCGACAGAACTGGATCACCGGCGTGGTCCAACGCAAGATCTCCTCCACCGCCGAGTCGATCAATGCGGGGTCCCGCTTCAGGCGCGCGAACTCGCGGGGATTCTCGATGAAGGCCAGCAGCCCGCCGCTGATCGCGTTGCGGGTGGTCTCGTTGCCGGCCACCACCAGCAGGAAGTAGTAGGAGAGCAGCTCGAAGGGCGGCAGCGCCGCGCCCCCGACCCTGGCGTTGGCGAGGACGCTCACGATGTCGTCGGTCGGATTCGCCACCCGCTTCTGCGCCATCTCCCAGAAGTAGCGGAAGAGGGACTCCCGGGCGGAGCCCGCCGTGGCCCGCGGATCGCCGCCCTGCTGATACTCCGGGTCCTGGGCGCCGACGATGGCGTTGGTCCACTGGAACATCAGGTGCCAGTCCTCGCGCGGCACGCCCAGCATGTCGGCGAGCACCGCCAGCGGCAGCGTCGCCGAGACCGTCAGCACGAAGTCCGTCTCGGACTCCGCGCCGTCGTTCGTCAACCCGTCGAGGAGATCGCGAGCGATGGCTTCGATGCCGGGCTTGCGCCGGGCGATCGCGCGCGGGGTGAGGTAGGGCGAGGCGAGCTTGCGGTAGGGGCCGTGATCGGGCGCGTCCATCACGAGCAGGTGGCGGGCGATCCGCTCGTCTTCCTCCGGCGGCGAGAACTCGGGAAACACCGCCAGGCGCGGCGCGTTGAGGTTGCACTCCGGCTGGCGCGAGAGCTTAACGATGTCGGCGTGCTTCGTAATCGCCCAGAAGGGGACCTTCACGTCGCGGTCGTACCAGAATACCGGCGCCTCGCGACGGAGCAGCGCCCACGCCTCGTGCGGGTAGCCGTTGCGCGCGAAGGTGTCGTTGCCGACGATGTCGATGGTGTCCAGCGAGAGCGCCGATTCCGCCACGCCTGCTCCTCCGATTCGACTCCGCTCAGCCCGTCAACGCGAGCCAGCACGCCGCGCTCGCGAAGCCGCCCAGGATCTGGAGACCGACGCCCGGCCAGATACTGAGCGAGCGCTCGCGAATCACGGCCAGGACCAGCCCCCCCACCAGAGCGGCCCCCGCGACGACGGCGATCTCATCGACCGGTTCGACCCACGGGGCGGGCGCCAGGAAGATCCAGGGTAGCGTCGCAGCCAGCGTGGCGAGCGCGTACGCGATGGCGGAGACGAGAGCGGCCCGGGAGAGGCGCCACGGTCCACCCGGCATCTGGACGCGGGAGTCGAAGATCAGCGCGCCGTGCACCAGGCCGCGAAACCAGTACTCGACCGCGAAGGCGGCGAGCACGAGGCTCCCGGCCAGCGCGCCCAGGTGCTCGGGCTGCGGGGAGAACGCCTGGGGAAACCAGGCGCGGCACGGAATCGCGGCGACCACCGCGATCGGCGCGAGCCACAGCCACCGGCCCCACGCCGGGCGACGGCGGCCGAAGAGCCACGGGCGGCGCTCCGACAGCCGGCGCGTGAACATCCAGGTCGCCATCGCGGCGATCAGCGCCAATCCGGACAGCCGCGCGGCCTCCCCGAACGCCGGATGCAGCTCGCGCAGCGGCAGGCTTCCCAGCCAGGCGACCGGGCCGGCGACCGCCAACAGGCCCAGCCCCAGCCCGAACGCGAGGCCGACCCGTCCGAGCCGGGCCCAGGCCTTCGGCTTGCGGTAGGCCAGGCGCAGGATCTTGAGCAGGTCGACGGGGCCGAGCGCCGTTCCCGTGGGCCGTGGCGAGCCGCCGATGTTGACCGAGCCGCCCCAGACCTTCCCCGGCGGCCTGCCGTCCACGGCAGGATCGACGAGGTTGAGCATGGCGTAGGCCGAGCGCAGGTCGATGTCGGAGAGCGCCTCCGTCCGGCGCAGCGTGTAGTGGTGGGGCTCCTTCTCCAGGGCGACCAGGACCAGCTGATCGCCCCAGCGCGCCTTCAGGTTCCGCTCGACCTCGTAGATGCCGGCTCCGTCGCGGCACGCCACCGCCACCCGGCGTTTGCCGATCTCCGCGTGTCCGTACACCTCTTCGACGTGGGCGTACTCGCTGAAGTCGTCGCCGCGGTAGACGAGGCGATCGATGTCGGTCAGGACCTCGCGCGTGAACTGCAGGAGGTCCGTCGCGGACCATAGACCGCGCCCCTTGATCTCCCGCTCGCGCGCGATCAGGCGCTCGATACGCCGCTGCGCCTCCGCCAGGGCGCGCTCGGGCAGGCCGCACAGGCGGGCCAGCTCGGTGCCGTTGGCGTCGATGGCGCCCTCGAGGCGGATCATCGGGAACAGGATGTCGCGCGCCCGTTCGCTGAGACGCGAGAGGCGCTCGTAGTTGAGCAGGCACCAGATCGCGAGCACCGTGTCGAGGTCGGGCTCGTTGGCGTAGATCGTCCAGTCCCCCTCGGCCAGGGGCAGCCCGCTGTGCACGACGAGCAGGGCCTGCTCGCAGGTGGCCAGGGTGAAGGTGCGTTCGCAGCCTTCGTGGTGGTCGAGGTTGTAGACCTTGCTCTTGTTGTCGAGCAGCGGCGGAAAGCTGCCGGCGCCGTCGAGCAGGATCACCCGCTTGCCGAGATCCCGCGCCTCCGCCTCCGAGAAAGCGTGGGAGGGATCGACGCTCACGCGGACGCGGGGGGCCTCGTCGCAGAGCAGGAAGCGGCCTTCCTCGGTCTCGCGCAGCCGGTAGCGGTCTGGGATCAGCGGCGCCGCGTGCCAGCCCTCGGATTCGGCGAGCGTCCGCCTCGCCGCGTCCGGCGGCCCCGCGAGATCCCGCGCGGCGGACGAGACGCCCGCGACGATCGAGCGGAGTCCGCCCGTGATGCTCTGTTGATCGGACATGGCGTGGAGTCCGGCGCCGTGAGTCGCGCTCTCCCGGATCGTGAGCCCGCAGCCGGCGGGATGCAAGCCCCGGCCGCGGGCACGGATTGGACGCCGGCGAGCCCCGGGCTCCCCGTGGGGGCGAGCGCTGGGGACTGTAGACTACAGCCTCCCCGCGCGCGGAGGGCGTCTGGCCATGAAGATCGGGATGCACCTGCCCGTGATGGTCCCCGGCTTCGATCGCAATCGGATCCTGGAGTGGTCGCGGCGCATCGACGCGGGGCCCTACTCGAGTCTCGCCG
>JAOTUO010000202.1 GCA_029863845.1 Myxococcales bacterium | reverse complement strand
GTTCTCGCGGCCGCCGTAGAGGTTCGGGATCCAGTCGCCCTCCTCGCGGCTGTAGTCGCGGTAGAGCATCGACGCCACGGCGTCCACGCGCAGCGCGTCGATGTGGTACTCCCTCAGCCAGAAGAGCGCGCTCCCCGTGAGGAAGTTGCGCACCTCGTTGCGGCCGAAGTCGAACACCAGGGTTCCCCAATCGGGGTGCTCACCCAGCCGGGAATCGGCGTACTCGAACAGCGGCTCGCCGTCGAAGCGTCGCAACGCGAAGTCGTCGCGCGGAAAATGCGCCGGTACCCAGTCGAGGATCACCCCGAGGCCCGCCCGGTGACAGCGGTCCACGAACGCGCGGAACATGTCCGGGTCGCCGTGCCGCGCCGTGGGCGCGAAGTAGCCGCTCACCTGGTAGCCCCAGGAGCCGTCGAAGGGATACTCGGTCACGGGCAGCAGCTCGAGGTGGGTGAAGCCGTAGCGCAGGACGTGCTCGATCAGTCGGTCGGCCAGTTCTTCGTAGCCGAGGTAGCGGCCGTCGGCGTGGCGCTGCCACGACCCGAGGTGGACCTCGTAGACGTAGAGCGGCTCATGGAGTACATCGCGGTCGGCCCGCGCCGCCATCCACGCGGCGTCGCCCCAGACGTGTCGCGAGCGGAACACGCGCGAGGCCGTCTCCGGTGGGCACTCCATGGAGAAGGCGAAGGGGTCCGTCTTCAGCCGCAGCGCACCGGCGGCCGTCTTGATCTCGAACTTGTAGAGCGCCCCCTCGCGAATGCCGGGCACGAAGCGCTCGAAGACGCCCGAGGGGCTGACGCAGTGCATCGGCAGACGCCTTCCATCCCAGTCGCAGAAATCTCCGACCACGCTGACGCCCGAGGCCCGCGGCGCCCACACCGCGAAGCGAACGCCCTGGACACCATCCACCTGCATCGGGTGGGCGCCCAACACCTCCCACAGCCGGCGGTGGGTGCCCTCGGCGAAGAGGTACAGATCCGTGTCGCCGAGGGTCTTATGAGAAGCGGCCTGCCCGCCGGCAGCTTCCGAACGGGCGCTGCGATCGTCGGCCTTGCCGGGGGGCATCAGCGCGCTTCTCTCAGCGTGTACAGGCTGAGGCTGTGGGGAACCACTCGCACGGACCCCCGACGGAGGCGTCGCCTCCGGTGCTTCACCGTGCACAGGGTGTGTTCCCAATGGGTCGGCGCGGCGACGTGCGGCAGGACGAAACGCACGGCGCGACCGCTCGGATTGAAGGCTAGCAGCAGGCTGTCGCCGCCCACGCCCCGTCCGCGCTCGTCGAGCTCCACGCTGGCCTCGCCCGGAAGCAGCATCCCGAAGGCGCGGGTGTCCGAGGCTTTCCAGTCGTCGCTGCCCATCTCACCACCGTCCGGCCGCAGCCACACCACGTCCTTCGCCGCCGGCTTCGAGCCAGGACTGGCCCCCTGGAAGAAGTGCCGCCGGCGCAGGACCGGGTGCTCGGCGCGAAGCGCGAACACCTGACGCGTGAACGCGAGCAGGTCGCGAGCGCGGGCGTCGAGATTCCACGACACCCAGGTCGTCTCGTTGTCGAGACCATAGGCGTTGTTGTTGCCGTGCTGGGTCCGGCGCATTTCGTCGCCGTGCGCGAGCATGGGCACGCCCTGGGAGAACGCCAGCGTGGCGAGCAGGTTCCGGGCGATCTGGTCCCGCAGGCGCTGGATCGACTCGGACCCGGTCGGCCCTTCGACGCCCCAGTTCGCGCTCCAGTTGTCGTCGGCTCCATCGGCCCCGTTCTCGCCGTTGGCGTCGTTGTGCTTGCGCTCGTAGCTGACGAGATCGGCCAGCGTGAAGCCGTCGTGGGCCGTGACGTAGTTCAAGCTGGAGAAGGGGCTGCGGTCGCTGTGCTGGAAGACGTCGGCGCTCCCGGACACGCGGGAGGCGAAGTCCCCGGACTGGCCCGCGTCGCCGCGCCAGAAGCGCCGGACCGTGTCGCGGAAGCGGTCGTTCCACTCGGCGAAGCCGTCCGGGAACTGTCCCAGCCGGTAGCCGTCCGCCCCCAGGTCCCACGGCTCGACGATCAGCTTGGTCTCCGCCAGCACCGGATCCTGGCGCATGATCTCGAAGAGGGTCGCGATGCGATCGAGCTTCCCGTCTTGTCGGGCCAGGGCCGGCGCCAGGTCGAAGCGAAAGCCGTCCACGTGCATCTCGTGGACCCAGTAGCGCAGACTGTCCATGAGCAGCTGCAGGCCACGCGGGGAGCGACAGTCGACGGTATTCCCGCAGCCGGAGAAGTCCTGGTAGCGGGACGGGTCCGACCGATCGAGGTGGTAGTAGGCATCGTTGTCGATTCCGCGGAATTGCAGGTTCGGCCCCAGGTGGTTTCCCTCGGGCGTGTGGTTGTAGACCACGTCGAGGATCACTTCGAGCCCGGCCCGGTGGAGCGTATTGACCATGGTCTTGAACTCCACGACCTGCTCGCCGCGATCGCCCCGGGCGAAGCGCGAATCCGGCGCGAAGAAGCCCAGCGTGTTGTAGCCCCAGTAGTTCGACATGCCCCGCTCCACCAGACGGCGTTCCGATACGCGGTGCTGGACCGGAAGCAGCTCGACGGCGGTGACGCCCAGGGATTTCAGATGCTCGATGACGGGCTCGCTGGCGAGCCCGAGGTAGGTGCCGCGCAGCTCGTCGGGGACGTCCGGGTGGAGCTGCGTCATTCCCTTGACGTGGCACTCGTAGACGACCGTGCGGCTCCAGGGTGTGCGAGGCGGCGTGTCGTCGTGCCAGGGAAAGGTGTCGTCGATGACCACGCCCTTCGGTACGAGGGCCGCGCTGTCCCGCGGGTCCCGCTCGTTCCCGCCGCCGCTACCCGTCCCGTAGCTGTAGAGCGCGTCGTCCCAGTGGACCTGGCCGCAGATCGCGCGCGTGTAGGGGTCGAGCAGCAGCTTCGCCGGATTGAAGCGCTGCCCCTTCACCGGAGCCCAGGGTCCGTCGATCCGGTAGCCGTACAGGGTCCCGGGGCGGACGTCCGGCAGGTGGACGTGCCAGACCCAGCTGGTGCGTTCGCGCAGCGACACACACTCCGCCGCCTGCCCGTCCCCGGCCTCGTCGAACAGGCAGAGATCCACGCTGGTGGCATCGCGGCTGTGGATGGCGAAGTGGGTCCCGAGCCCGTCCCAGCGGGCTCCCAGCGGATAGGGGCTTCCCGGCCAGACGCGCACGCCTAGCTCCTCGGCCCGACGCGGGCGACTGTGGGCGCCGCGTTTGCGAACTCCTCGGGATGTTGGCGATAGGCGTCGAACAGGTACTGGAGCACCATGCGATGGCTGTGGAAGTACGAAGCGTTGAGGGCGATCGCGTGCTGCATGATCGAATGGAACCAACCCGGCACCCGGTAGTAGGTGGGCGCGACGCTGTCCTCGAGTTTCGCGTAGAGCCGTGCTGCGTGCAGCCGGTCGCGCTCCGCGTCGTCCAGATCTCCACCGTCGCCGTCCTCGCCAATGGCCCAGCCCGTGACGCCCTCGACGCAGCCCTCCACCCACCACCCGTCGAGGATGCTCAAGCTGGGAACGCCGTTCAGGGCCGCCTTCATCCCGCTGGTTCCCGAGGCCTCGAGCGGGGGAATCGGCGTGTTGAGCCAGACGTCGCAGCCGGCGACCAGCTCCCCGCCGAGCCGCATGTCGTAGCCCGGCAGGAAGACCACGCGAACCTGTTTCGAGCAGCGGGACGCGACGCGGTGGATCTCGCGGATCAGCTTGTGTCCCTCCTCATCCCTGGGGTGGGCCTTGCCGGCGAAGACCAGCTGCAGCGGCCCGATCGTCGCGGCGATGTGCTCGAGGCGGTCCACGTCCCGCAGTGCCAGCATCGGGCGCTTGTACGCCGTGGAGCGGCGTGCGAAGCCCAACGTCAGGGCCTCGGGGTCGAGCCGCTCGCCGGCCAGTCTCTGCACGGTCTCGAGCAGCCCGCCCTTGGCCTCGGCATGGGCGGCGGCGATCTCGCCGGGATCGATGGAGATGGCGTAGCGCAGCGCGAACGGGTCGCTCCGCCAGTCCGGAAGGTGGCGGTCGAAGAGCTTGGCGAACGGGGGGCTGGCCCAGGTGACCGTGTGGACCCCATTGGTAATGGAGCGGATGGGGTAGCCCGGGAACATCCCGCGCGACACTTCTCCGTGTCGCATCGCCACTCCGTTGACGAAGCGGGCGCCGTCGAGGGCGAGAGCCGTCAGATTGAGCTCGGAGCCCACGCCGAGATCGCGCAGGCGCTGCCACAGGCGGGGCTCCAGCGCCGCCTTGGCGGCGCGGGCCGGGAAGCGATCGTGGCCCGCCGGAACCGGTGTGTGCGTCGTGAATGCACAGCGGTCGCGCACGCGCTCGATGGCTCCCGCGGCGTCGGATTTCCCGGCGCGCGTGAACTCCTCGTCCACCAGCTCCGGAATGGCGAGCGCCGCGTGGCCTTCGTTCAGGTGGAAGCGCGTGATGCCGTCTTGACCCAGCGCGCGCAGCATGCGCACGCCCGCCACCCCGAGCACGATCTCCTGGGCCAGTCGATAGGCGGTGTCGCCGCCGTAGAGATGGTCCGTCAGCGCGCGCTGAGGGGCGGCGTTCTCCTCGAGGTCGGTGTCGAGCAGCAGGACGTCGACCGCCTGCCCGCGAACCCCGACGATCCGGTAGCGCCACGCCCGCACGCGAACCGGCGCGCCGCCGATGGCGACCTCGACCCGCGGCTCGAGCGGCTCGAGGTGATCGGCCGGCTGCCAGGCGTCGGGTAACTCGATCTGGAGCCCGCCGCGCTCGATGCGCTGGCGGAAGTAGCCCTTGCGGTGGAGCAGCGTGATTCCGCACACCTGCAGCCCGAGGTCGGCGCAGGAGCGGAGGGTGTCGCCGGCCAGCACACCGAGGCCACCGGAATAGGTGGGAATGTCGGCCTCGAGGGCGATCTCCATCGAGAAGTAGGCGACGTTCGGACGCTCTTCCGGCATCTCGCTGAGCCACCCCCTCAATCTTCCGCCCCAGTGGGGCTGGCGCCACGGCCGTACTCTCCTTGTGCCACGCCTTGGGCGCGTGTCAAGGCCGGCCGCCGTTGCGCGCCCCGGGGACGTCGGCAGGGCCCCGGGGACCATCACGCAACGTGCTGAATCTCTTGTGCTTCTCGGATCGTCGGGCGGGAGACTCGAAGGCTTTCTGAGCGCCGACACCGGCAGCGGACGGGCTTCGCCATCCCGTACCTGCGACCGGTCCGGACGTGGATCACCTCGCCGTCGATCGCCGGCGCCGCTCCATCAGCGTGAAATCCGCGAAGCCGTCCTCGGGAAAGTACTGCGCGTCTAGGCCCCCCGGCGGCGGGACTTCGGCGGCAGCACCTGTGACCACGTCGCGCCCCGGTCCCGGCTGCGCAGCACCATCCCCTCCTGCCCGACGATCAGGCCGAGGCGATGTTCCCCCTCGAAGTCGAGATCGCGCATGAAGGTGAACACTGTCGGGAAGTCGCCGTCGTTGGGCGGGGCCCAGGTCGAGCCGCCGTCCGTCGAGAAGGTCACGAAGCCCTTCTCGCCGACGGCGATGGCGCGCTCGCCGAAGGTGCGGACGGAGAACAGCGCCTGCTTGCGCTCCATGGTCCGGTATTTCCAGGTGCGGCCGCCGTCTTCGCTCCTCAGCACGACGCCGCCGAGGCCGGCGATGAGCCCGTTCTCGGTATCCCGGAAGCGCACGGTGTACAGGTAGGGATTCTGGATCACGCCGACGCGGAGAATCGGCTCCTCGGCCCGGCGGCCGTCGATGTAGCGCTGCAAGAAGGTGGGGTCGGCCTCGAGAAAGTCGTCGTAATCCCAGGGCGGCTTGCTCGGCAGGCGGAAGCGGTCGGACAGGACGCCCGCGTCCTCGAGGATGGCGCGAGCCTCGCCGATCCGGGCCGACACGATGTCGAAGAGCGGGTAGGGATCGTCGGTCGATCCGAACTCCACGATCTCCTGATTGCTGACGAAGGCCTCGATCACGATGTTGAGGTGGGTCGCGTCTTCGACCTGATTCGCGAACTCCGCCAGCCTCTTCGCGTCATCGGCGGGAATCTCGATCTGGTTGTGGCCGAACCGGATGGGCTCGATGCGGATGTCGCCCACGATCTCGCCCGGCACCCAGGTCTCCCCCTGGTCGTCGGAGTAGAAGATGTATCCGAACTCCCCCACGATCCAGCACCGTTCCGGTTCGTTCGGGAGGCAGAAGACGCTGTTGAGACCCACGTCCTCGTAGACCTTCTCGCCCGTGCGGACCTTCTCCTGATCGCGCGGGTCGAGCCAGACGAACTGCGGGTGGTCGAAGGTGATCGTGAGCGATTGATCTACCCAGCTGTGCCCCCCGTCGCGCGTGAGGACGCGACTTCCCCACTCCCCGACGACCCACGCGGTCTGGGAGTCGATGGCGTAGACGCCGAACAGATGCGCGCCCTCGTCCTCCTTGAGGTTCGGCTGCCGCGACCAGGTCTTCCCGCCGTCGTCCGTGCGCAGGATCGTTCCGCTCTGCCCGACGGCCCACCCGTGGAGGGCGTCGGCCATCGAGACCGAGTAGAGAGACTCGAGGGTGTCGGTCTCACCCTTCCGCCACGTGTCCCCGCCGTCCTCGGTGAAGTAGACGGCCCCCAGGTAGCCGACGGTCACGGCGCGCTGCTCGTCGGGCACCGAGACGGCGAAGAGGTTGTCGAAGATGTCGATCTCGCCTTCGGCGTAGCGATCGCTGAAGTCCAGATTGTGACAGCCCGAAGTGGCGACAGCGAGCGCGAGCACCGCGCCCCCAGCAATGGCGGTCCGAAAGCGCGACGTGTGCATCGGAGGCTACTCCTTGCAGGTGAGGCAGGCGGTCGCCGCAGCACTTCGCGGCCTGGTGACGGATGGCGCGCCCCTCGCTACCCGCTTCTGTAAACTAGCGTTTCGCGTGTTGTCAAGGCAGGTCTCGGCCCGCCCCTTCGCCGGCGGCTCCGGTCGGGGCGCCCAGCGAGGAGCCATGGAGCCCGCCGGCCCCCCTCCGGCACCCGCTGCGAGCGGTCTCGAACCGGCGGCCCGGAAGCGCGCCCCCGTCGGCGCTCGCGTGGCCGAGGCGGCGCGTGCCCTCGGCCTCTCCCAGCTGCTCCGGCTGGCCGCGTGCGCCCTGGTCGTGGCTCTCGACGCCGGACTCACGACCCTGCGCTGCGCGGTCGCCGGACGCGAGCGGCGCCGAGCGGCGGGCGCGGACTTCCGCGCACGCACCGTCGCCAGGGTCGTGGCGACCCTGGGTGCGCTCAAGGGCGCCTTCGTCAAGGCCGGCCAGTTCGCCGCGCATCGCTACGACGTGATCCCGGGGTCCGCCACGCGGGCGCTGGCGTCGCTTCGCGACCACGTGCCCCCGCTCCCGGTCTCGCACCTGCGCTCCACCATCGAGTCGGAGCTCGGAGCGCCGCTCGTGGAGCTCTTCGCGGCGTTCGAGGCCGAGCCCATCGGCGCGGCATCCATCGCCCAGGTCCACCGCGCACGCCTCCCGGACGGCGCGCCGGTTGCGGTCAAGGTCCAGTATCCCTGGCTGGACGCCTCGCTCAGCGCCGACCTCGCGATCGTCCGGGCCGGGCTCGCGCTCTGGACGCGCGCGGGCGGTCCGCCGGCTGCGGGGCGCGCGCGAATCCTCCGGGAGTTCGAAGCGGGGCTCCGGGAGGAGCTCGACTTCGAGCGCGAGGCGTGCGTCGCCGCCGAGATCGCCGCCAATCTGGCGGGCGACCCTCAGATCGTGGTGCCGCGCGTGGTGGCGACGCACTCGTCGCGGCGCGTCCTGACCGTC
>JAOTUO010000201.1 GCA_029863845.1 Myxococcales bacterium | reverse complement strand
TCGGAGGAAGAGGGCGTGGTCGACGTGCAGTTCGAGGTCCGCAAGGGCCCCCTCTACTTCATCCGGCAGATCGACGTCGCGGGCAACACGCGGACGGTGGACTCCGTGATTCGCCGGGAGATTACGATCGTGGAGGGCCAGCTGTACTCGCAGCGCTCGATCCTGCTCACGCGGGCGCGACTTCAGGGGCTGGGCTTCTTCGAGGAAGTCGACGTCAAGATGGAGCCGACGGACGACCCCGACCAGCTCGACCTCGAGGTTTCGGTCGTCGAGCGGCCGACGGGCTCGTTCAGCTTCGGCGCCGGCTTCTCCTCCCAGGACAAGTTCGTCGCGACCGGCTCCCTGTCCGAGAACAACCTCTTCGGGCGCGGCTATCGCGCGAACGCCACCGTCGACTTCGGAGGCAACACCCAGCGCTTCTTTCTCAGCTTCTCGGATCCGCGCGCGTTCGGGTCGGAGTTCAGCCTCGGCCTCACGGGCTTCAGCACGGATCTCGCGTACGACAGCTTCCGGCAGCAGCAGGTCGGCGTCGACGTGGTGCTGGGCCACACCCTCAGCGAAGACAATCGCACCCGCGGCTTCCTGCGATACAGCTTCGCGAACCGCACGATCGAGCAGGATACCAACGTGAACGCCGCCGCGGTCATCTTCCGCGAGCTGTTCCAGAAGGGCAGCACCACGAGCATGACGGGCCTGAGCGTGTCGATGGACACGCGGAACGATCGGCTGTCGCCCACACACGGATTCCAGGCGGCGGCGTCCTTCGAGGGCGCCGGCCTCTTCGGGTTCGCGCAGTTCCTGCGGATCGAGGCACGGGCCACCTGGTACCTGGGCGCTCCGCGCTGGATGTTCGAGCGCTCGACCTTCGTGGTGGGTGGCCGCATCGGCTACGCGCTGCCCTTCAACACCATCTTCGACTACGGTCTCCCGAGCGCCCCCGACGTGCCCACGGACGGCACGCTGGCTGCGCTCGACCAGATCGACACCGACATCACGCTACCGCTGTCGGAGCGGTACTTCCTCGGCGGGCTCGGTCAGTTCCAGCTGCGCGGCTTCAAGGCGCGATCCGTCGGCCCGCGCCGCTCGATCGTGTACCAGGGTGCTAGCGGTCTCTTCCTGCCGACCGGTACGATCGAGGTCGTGCGAGGACCTGATGGGAAGATCATCATCGGCGAATCCACCCCGATTGCGCCGGGCAATTACCTCAGTACGGCGTGCGCGGACGTCGGCGGCAACGTCGTGAATCCTGACGGGAGTGACCTGGTTCAGAGGGACCAGTGCAACTTCATCACGGACAAGAAGGTCAAGGACTTCGCCAACCTCGACCAGACGGACGTCATCGGGGGCAACAAGTTCATGTCCGCGACCCTGGAGTACCGCTTCCCGATCTCCGAGACGCTCGGCTTGCAGGGCGTCGCCTTCTTCGACATGGGCAACGCCTTCGCGGAGGGGGAGAACCTGTTCGACGTGACCGAGTGGCGCTACGGTGTGGGGGGCGGGATCCAGTGGTTCTCGCCGTTCGGGCCGTTGGCGGTGGTCCTCGGTTTTCCGCTCGACCGCCTTTCGGTGGATGATTCGCCGGTCTTCGAGTTCTCGGTCGGCGGCGGGGCCTTCTGAGGTCCCGGGCCGCCGCGAAGCGTCTGCAAGAGGAGAGTGCAGCCATGAAGGTACACAGGGCCATCGTCTTGCTGGGGCTGGCCGCGGTCCTGGCCTGGGGGACGGGTGCCCAGGACGAGCCGCTCAAGCTGGGAATCGTCGATATCGATCAAGCGATCCAATCGACGTCCGAGGGCAAGGCAGCCAGGGAGGAGCTCGCGCGAAAGCAGCGCGAGGCCGAGGCGGTGGTCCAGCCGCTGATCGAACGCATGCAGGAGATGCGGGAGGATTTCCAGGCCAAGCGCTTCGTGATCTCCGACGAGGCCCGGTTCCAGAAGCAGCTCGACCTGGCCGAGGTCCAGAACGAGATCGAGAGCAAGGTGGCGGAGCTCAAAGGGCAGCTTCAGGTGGACGAGCAGCGGCTCAAGGGCCCGCTCCTCGCGAAGCTGGGCGAGATCATCGAAGAGCTCGGGAAGGAGAAGGGCTTCACGATGATCCTTCGGCGGGGCACGCCGGGTCTGCTCTACGCGCGCGAGGCGCTCGACGTCACCGACCTCGTCATCGAGAAGTACAATCAGAAGCAGTGAGCGCGTCCAAGCTCGCGGACGCCGCCGAGGGCGCACCGCCGTTCTCGGCGATTGCCCGAGATCGCTAGCGCTGCGTCGGCTCGAGTCTCGCGAGGAGACCCGGATGCAGGCGGCGGCGCTCCTGCCCCTCACCGGGTGCGCCTGGCTGTACGGCGCTGCCGCCCTCCTGCGCCGCGGCCTCTACCGCTCCGGGGCATTGCGTTCCGTGCGGCTCTCGGGGCGGGTGGTCAGTGTGGGCAGCCTCGCGGGGGGTGGCGCGGGGAGGCTGCCGACGGCGGCCTGGATCGCGGCCGAGCTGCACCGGCGCGGCCACAAGGTCGTGCTCGTCAGCCGCGGCACCGCGCGGCGCCGCGGCGAGCCCGTGCTCGTCGTCTCGGACGGGCGCTTCGTGCACGGCTGCGCGGAGAGCGCCGGCGACGAGCCGATGGTTCTGGCCGCCCGCACGCCCGGCGTCCCGGTGCTGGTAGGACGCGATCCCGCGCTGGTCGGGCTGCGCGCGCTCTCCGCCTTCGGGGCCGATCTTCTGGTGGTCGACGACGGTTTTCGGCAGCACCGCCTGCAGCGCGACGTCGACGTCGTGACCCTCGACGGGGAATTCGGTCTGGGCAACGGTCGCCTGCTGCCTCGCGGCCCCCTGCGCGAGCCGATCGGGGTGCTGCGCCACGCAGACGCCGTGGGAGTGGTCGACGGACCGCTGCCGGAAGCGGATGCGCCGCGCGTGGACCGCTGCGCGCCGCAGGCGTACCGATTCGCGGCAAAGCGACGCCCGCGGGCGCTGCGGCCGCTCGCCGGGGGGCGCGCGTCGCCGCCGGGGGCCCTCGCGGGGAAGGAAGTGGGATTGCTCGCCGCGCTCGCGCGTCCGGCCTCGTTTCGCCGGACGCTGGCGTCGCTCGGGGCGCGCGTCGTCGCGCAGCGGACGTTTCGCGACCACCACCGCTACCGCGAGCGGGACCTTCGGGGACTCGCGCGCGAAGCGCCGCTGTGGGTCACGACCGAGAAGGATGCGGTGAAGATCCCGCCGTCCTGGGTGGGTCGCGCCGAAGTGCGGGTGCTCTCGATCGACCTGGAGATCGAGCAGGCGCAGCACTTCGCGGAATGGCTCGAGAGTCGCCTGCGCTGAGTCGTCGCGGGAGAGCCGGGATCGCGAACGCCGGCCAGGGTGCGACCCGGCCGCATGGAGCGGTATCCTCCACGGCGCCCATTGCCCCGCGCGAGGCTCGCCATCACCGCCTGTCTCCATTCGCTCGCGAATCCGCCCGTCGCCGATCGGATTCTCGTGATGTGCCTGCGAGCGACCGGCGCCTGATGCGGGACCTCGATTCCCGGCGCCTGCAATCGCTGCTCGACCGATTCGCCCGGGTGCGGCTGCTGGTGGTCGGGGACGTGGTGCTCGACGAGTACGTCTGGGGCGACGTGGATCGTGTGAGCCCCGAGGCTCCTGTCCCCGTCGTCCACGTTCGCAACGAGACGGTGGTGCTGGGGGGCGCGGCCAACGTGGCCCGCAACGCCACCGCCCTGGGGGCCTCCGTGGCCGTATGCTCGGCGCTCGGCGACGATCCGCGAGGGCGGCAGGTCGTGGGCCTGCTCGAGGATCTGGGTGTCGATCCGGACGGGCTGATCCTCGTGCCCGGTCGCCCGACGACCCGCAAGACCCGCGTCATCGCGCGCTCGCAGCAGGTGGTGCGCTTCGACCGGGAGACCCTGGACCCGTTGCCGGCCGACGCGGGCCGAAAGCTCCAGCGGGCGGTCGAACGCGCTCTCGGCTCGGTCGACGGGGTCGTCATCGAGGACTACGGCAAGGGCGTGCTCTCCCGGCGCGTCGCGGCCGCGATCATGCGCCGCGCGCGGGCGGACGGCGTGCCGGTGGCGGTCGATCCGAAGAACGACGTCGCTCCGTATCGCGGCGCCGCGCTGCTCAAGCCGAACCTGCGCGAGACGGAGACCCTGTCGGGCCTGCCCATCGCGAATCGGAGTCAGCTCGCGCGCGCCGTGCGCAGACTGCGGCGGAAGATCGACGGCGGCGCGGTGGTCGTCACGCGCGGCGCCGAGGGCATGACCTGCTTCGAGGACGACGGAGACGGTGTAGACGTCCGCACGGTCGCGCGGGAGGTCTTCGACGTCCAGGGCGCCGGCGACACGACGATCGCGGCGCTCGTGCTCGCGCTTCGGGCCGGCGCCTCGCTGCTCGAAGCGGCGATCATCGCGAACGCGGCAGCGGGGGTGGTCGTGGCAAAGGTTGGAACCGCCACCGCGAGCATCGACGAAGTGCGCGAGCTGCTGCCGGCGGCGATCGCGGCGGCGCGGGAGGCCACGTGATCCGCAGCATGACCGGATTCGGGCGCGCGTCCTTCTGCGTGGCGGGGCGCACCTTCGACGTCGAGGTGCGCTCGGTGAATCACCGCTTCCTGGACGCCCGCGCGCGGCTGCCCAAGCCCCTGGTCGCTCACGAAGCGGAGGTCCGCGCGCGCATCCAGCAGCGGATCGCGCGCGGCAAGGTCGATCTCGCCGTCGCCCCGTCCCAGGGGAGCGCCGCACCGCCCCAGCGTCTCGAGATCGACCTGGAGGCGGCCACGCAGTACGCGCGCGCCGCGGCGCATCTGCGAGAGACCGAGGGACTGGCCGGTTCGCTCGACGTGGGAACCGCGCTCGGGCTGCCCGGCATCGCCCGCTTCGTGGAGCCGGAGCTGCCCCAGGAGGAGATGCAGCGGGCCCTGGTCGGCGCCGTCGATGCGGCTCTCGACACGCTGGACGCCATGCGCGTCGCCGAAGGCGCGGCCCTCGAGCAGGACCTGAGCGCGCGTCTCGACCGGGTCTCCGCCCTCGCCGACGACCTCGAGCAGCGCCAGGGCGTCGTCCGGGAGGCGGCGCGCGAGCGCCTGCGCAAGCGGGCCGAACAGCTGGCGCAGGAGACCGGCCTCTTCGACTCGGCCAGGCTCCACCAGGAGATCGTCATCGCGGCCGATCGCATGGACGTGACCGAGGAGATCGTCCGCCTCCGCAGCCACGTGGATCAGTCGCGAGCGACCGTCGCATCGGGCGGACCCGGGTCGCCGGTGGGCCGCCGCCTCGACTTCCTGCTCCAGGAGTTCGGGCGCGAAGTGAACACGATCGGTTCCAAGGGAAGCGATGCGCCGATCGCTCACACGGTCGTCGAGCTCAAGACCGAGGTCGAGCGCATCCGGGAGCAGGTCCAGAATGTCGAGTAGCCACGTCGTTTTCAACGTCGGTTACGGGAACCTCGTCATCGCCTCTCGCGTGGTGGCGATCGTCTCGCCCCAGGCGGCCCCGATGAAGCGGCTGCGCGACGAGGCCTCCAGCCGCGGCAAGCTGGTGGACGCGACCCAGGGTCGGCGTACGCGATCGATCATCGTGACGGACAGCGATCACGTGATCCTCTCGGCGATCAACCCGGACACGATCGCCGCGCGCCTAGGCCAGGACGCGGCCGGCGAGGGCGAGGAGTGAAGCCGCGCCCGGATCGCCGCGGCATCCCCTTCGTCGTCGCCGCCGCGTCGGGAACCGGAAAGACGACCGTCTGCCGGCACGCGATCGGCCGCAATCGCGAGCGCGGCGGCTCACCCATCGAGTTCTCGGTCTCCCATACCACCCGCCCGCGCCGCAGCGGCGAGGTCGACGGCGTGGACTACCACTTCGTCTCCCTCGAGGAGTTCCAGAGGCTCGTGGCAACCGACGCCTTCCTCGAGTCGGCGTTGTACAACGAGAACCACTATGGGACGAGCTGGCGGTCGATCGAAGAGCCGCTGGCCGACGGCATCGACGTGCTGCTGGAGATCGAGATCCAGGGGGCGAGCCAGGTCCGGGCGCGCCGCGGCGACGCCCGCTTCCTGTTCCTGCTCCCTCCCTCGATGGCCGCGCTGGCGGAGCGCCTGCGGGCGCGCGGCACCGATGCGCCGGAGCAGATCGCGCGTCGGCTCCAGTGGGCGAATCGCGAGCTGGAAGCGGCTGCCGGCTTCGACTACGCCGTCGTGAACGACGATTTCGACCGCTGCGTGGAGCAGGTGCTGGAGATCATCGAGGGCGAGCGCTCGGGCGGGGTCGAGGGGCTGCGGCGGCGCTTCGCTCCGGGCCCGGCCCTGGAGGCGCTCACCGCTGCGGAGGCGCGCGCGCGCTGAGCCTTGCTGGACGCTCGCCAAGGCCTCGGTTACTTTAGCCAAACCGCTGATATCAAAAGGAAAATCAGCGACGAAACCAGCGACGAGGCGGCGTAGCCGGCATGCTTCGGTTCAACGACATCGCCGACCGGATCCTCGAGTACCAGCCCGCCTGCGATCTCTCGCTGCTCCAGCGGGCCTACGTCTTCTCGGCCAAGGTGCACGAGGGTCAGGAGCGGCTCTCGGGCGAGCCCTACCTCGTCCATCCCCTCGAGGTGGCGGGGATCCTCGTCGACCTCCACATGGACGAGACCACCGTCGCTGCCGGGCTCCTCCACGACACCATCGAGGACACCCTCACGACCGAAGAGGAGATCCAGCGTCGCTTCGGGGATCAGGTCGCGTTCCTGGTCGCCGGCCTGACCAAGATCGCCAAGCTCGAGTTCACCTCCGCGCGTGAACGGCAGGCGGAGAATTTCCGGAAGATGCTGCTCGCGATGTCGAAGGACATCCGCATCCTCCTGATCAAGCTCGCGGACCGGCTGCACAACATGCGGACGCTCCAGCACATGGACGAGGATCGGCGCCGGCGCATCGCCCAGGAGACCCTCGACATCTACGCGCCTTTCGCTCACCGGCTCGGCATCTACTGGATGAAGCAAGAGCTCGAGGATCTGGCATTCCGCGTGCTCAAGCCGGCCGTGGCGAAGGAACTCGAAAGTCGGCTCAAGGTCCAGCGCAAGGAGCGCGAGGTCTACGTCGAAGAGGTCATCGGCGTGCTCTCGAAGCGGCTCTCCGACGCCCGCCTCCAGTGCGAGGTCACCGGCCGCCTGAAGGACCTCTCGTCGATCCACGCCAAGATGGAGAGCCAGGGACTCAGCCTCGATCAGATCTACGACGTGATCGCGTTCCGCATCGTCATCGACGGTGTCCAGAACGACGTCTACTCGGCCCTGGGAATCATCCACGCGATCTGGCGACCGGTGCCCGGGCGCTTCAAGGACTACGTCGCCCTGCCCAAGCCGAACGGCTATCAGTGCCTGCACACGACGGTGATCGGCCCTTACGGCGAGCGCATGGAGGTGCAGATCCGGACGGCGGAGATGCATCGCGATGCGGAGTTCGGCATCGCGGCCCACTGGAAGTACAAGGAAGGGCAGCTGGGGACGCGCGACGACGAGGGGAAGTTCGCGTGGCTGCGCCAGCTGCTCGAGTGGCAGCGGGACCTCGCGGATCCCCACGAGTTCATCGATACCGTCAAGGTCGATCTGTTTCCCGACGAGGTATTCGTCTTCACGCCCCGGGGCGACGTCATCAATCTTCCACGCGCCGCGACACCGGTGGACTTCGCCTACGCGATCCACAGCGAGGTCGGTGCCCACTGCGCTGGCGCGAAGGTGAACGGTCGGATCGTCGCCCTGAGGCAGCCGCTCAGCGACGGTGACACGGTCGAGATCATCACACGCCGCGACCAGCAGCCCCG
>JAOTUO010000200.1 GCA_029863845.1 Myxococcales bacterium | reverse complement strand
CGCGGAGATGGCCACCGGCGAGGGGAAGACGCTGGTGGCGACCCTGCCGATGTTCCTCAATGCCCTCGCCGGGCGCGGCGCGCACCTCGTCACCGTCAACAACTACCTGGCCCGACGCGATTCGCAGTGGATGGGCCACGTCTACCGGTTCCTGGGACTCACGGTCGGCTGCCTGGACGACACCGAGCCCTCGAGTCCCGAACGCCGCGCCGTCTACGCGTGCGACATCACGTACGGCACGAACAACGAGTTCGGGTTCGACTACCTGCGCGACAACATGGTGTTCTCGCTGGATCAGCGGGTCCAGCGCGGCCACTACTACGCCATCATCGACGAGGTGGACAGCATCCTCGTCGACGAGGCGCGCACGCCCCTGATCATCTCCGGCCCGGTCGGCAGCGAGGAGAGCCAGAAATACGGGCAGTTCAACACGCAGGTCGTGAGCCTGGTCCGGCGCCAGACGGAGGTCGTCAATCAGCTGGTGGCCCAGGGCGAACAGCTGCTCGAGGCCGACCCCGAGAGCTACGAAGGGGCCGTGGCCCTGTACAAGGCCCGCCTCGGGGGACCGAAGAACAAGAAGCTGCTCAAGCTCGTCCAGGAGCAGGGCGTGCAGCAGCTCGTGCAGAAGGTCGAGCTGGACGCCATCGCCGACCGGAAGCTCCCGGGCAAGGAGCAGAAGTTCCGGGACGTCGAGGAGAATCTGTTTTACGTCCTGGACGAGCGCGGCCACTCGGTCCACCTGACGGACAAGGGCGTCGAGACGATGAGCCCCGGCGACCCGATGCTGTTTGTGATCCCGGACATCTCTGAAGCCATGGGGGCCGTGGACCGCGACGAGACGCTGTCGGCCGAGGAGAAGATCGAGCGACGGCAGCAGCTGGAGGCCGAGTACGCCGAGAAGAGCGAGAAGTTGCACATCATCCACAAGCTGCTGCAGGCGCATGCCCTGTACGAGAAGGACACGGAATACGTCGTGCAGGAAGGGCAGGTGTACATCGTCGACGAGTTCACCGGCCGCATTCTTCCGGGGCGGCGGTGGTCCGATGGCCTGCACCAGGCGGTCGAGGCCAAGGAAGGCGTCTCGGTGCGGGGAGAGACGCAGACGCACGCGACGATCACCATCCAGAACAACTTCCGGATGTACGACAAGCTGTCCGGGATGACGGGCACGGCCGAGACGGAGGAGAACGAGTTCTTTCAGATCTACGGCCTGGAGGTGATGGTCATCCCCACCAACCGGCCGGTCCGGCGCGTGGACAGCCACGACCGGATCTACCGGACGCGGCGGGAGAAATACAACGCCATCGTCGAGGAGGTCGGGCGGCAGCACGAACGCGGGTTGCCGGTGCTGGTGGGCACCACGAGCGTCGAGATCTCGGAGACGCTCTCCCGCATGCTGAAGCGGCGCGGGCTCAAGCACGAAGTCCTCAACGCGAAGTACCACCAGCGCGAAGCGGAGATCGTGGCGCAGGCCGGCCGCCCGGCGGCGATCACGATCGCGACCAACATGGCCGGGCGCGGCACCGACATCAAGCTCGGCACGGGCGTGCGCAAGTGTCGGTTCTGCGGGATCAAGGCCAAGCTCGCGCCCTTCGGTCAGCAGCTGGAAAAACCCGATCTCAGCGACGCGGAGATCGCCAAGCTCGGCTGCCAGACGGAGCCTCCGTGCGGCCTGGTCATCGTGGGCACCGAACGGCACGAGTCCCGGCGTATCGATCGACAGCTGCGCGGCCGGTCGGGCCGGCAGGGCGATCCGGGCCAGAGCCTGTTCTTCCTCTCGCTCGAAGACGACCTGATGCGCCTGTTCATCTCGGATCGGGTCGCCAAGTGGATGGACAAGTCGGGCGTCGAGGAGGACGAGGTCATCACGCACCCGCTGGTGACCCGGGCGATCGAGAACGCGCAGAAGAAGGTCGAGCTGCGGAATTTCCAGGCCCGCAAGCGCCTGCTCGACTACGACGACGTGATGAATCAGCAGCGCGAGGTGATCTACTCGCTGCGACTCTTCGCGCTCGAGGGTGGGGAGGAGCTCAAGGCGGAAGCCATCAAGATGTTGGAGCAGGCCGCCGAGCGGTTTGCCCAGGAGGCGGGGACCGAGGAGCCGGACACGTGGGATCGTCATCAGATCGCCACCGAGCTGATGGTGCGCTATCTGATCTCCGCCAAGGAGATTGAAGACCCGGAGCGGGTGCCCGACCGGGACGCGCTGGCGGCGGCGGTCCAGCGGGCCGCGCGCGAGCAGTTCGAGAGCAAGCTGGCGGCGTGGGGTGAGTTGGGGCGGCGGCACGGCGTGCCGGATCTGCCGGCACGGCTGCTCGCGCATGTCCTCCTCACGGTGCTGGACGAGAAGTGGAAGGACCACCTCTACGATCTGGACCAGCTGCGCAATGCCATCCAGTACCGCGCGTGGGGACAGAAGGACCCGCTGATCGAGTACAAGCAGGAGGCATTCGAGACGTTCGTCGATCTGATGCAGGACATCCGCGCCTCGTTCATGGACCGCCTGTTCAAGTTCCAGGTGCAGTTGACGGGAGGCGCGCCGAGCCGACCGATGCCGCGGCGCTTCGTGCCGACCGAGGCCCAGCACCCGGCCTCGGAGGCGGACATGATGGTGGGCGCGCCACCGGCCCTGGCGGGCGCCGCGCTGGCGGCGAACAAGGCGCCGGTGGGCACTGCGGTCGGATCGGACTCGCCGCCGCGGCCGGTGCAGCGGTCGGTGCCGAAGGTGGGCCGCAACGATCCGTGTCCCTGCGGGAGCGGGAAGAAGTACAAGAAGTGCCACGGCGCGGGGGCCTGACGATCGGTGCGGGGCGCTGCGGCGCCCCGCAGTGTTTTGGCCATGCGTCCAGCACCCCCGGGTCGCATCCTCTCCGGGATGACTCCGAGCCGTCTCGCCGACAGCCCTGCCGCCGACCGGCCGCGTGAGCGGCTCCGGACCCTGGGTCCGGGCGCGTTGACGGCCGTCGAGCTTCTCGCCATTCTCCTAGGAACGGGGACGTCCCGCCGGGACGCGCTCGGCGTCGCCGCCGAGTTGCTGCGCGCGGCGGGCGGGTCGCTGCGCGCCTTGGCGCGGCGTCCCGCCGGTGGACTGGCCGACGTGCGGGGTGTGGGGGCGGCGAAGGCGGCCCGGGTGGTGGCGGCGCTGGAGCTGGCGCGTCGAATGGCGGTCGAGCCCGAGGACGGCGCTTGGGTCGTGCGGAGCCCGGCGGACGTGTATCGGATGTGCGGTCCCGCGTTGCGCGACCTCGCGGTGGAGGAGTTCCGGCTCCTGGCCCTGGACACGCAGCACCGAGTGGTGCGGGAGCTCCTCATCACGCGCGGCATTCTCGACTGTTCCCTGGTGCATCCTCGCGAGGTGTTCCGCGCCGCCATCGCGGAGGCCGCGGCCGGCATCGTCGTGCTGCACAATCACCCCAGCGGGAATCCGGCGCCGTCCGCCGACGACCGCACCGTCACTCGGCAGCTCGTGGAGGCTGGCAAACTGTTGGACATCCCGGTCTTTGATCACGTGATCGTGGGCGGTGACCGCTACTACAGCTTCGCCGAGGCGGGGCTCCTGTGACGGGCGTGGCGGCGGTCTGGACCGCCGGCTTCGCGCAGGCGCTGGCGGAACGCCAGGATCGGCTCGACGTCGAGACGATCCGGCGGGCGTTCGACTTCGCGGCGCACGCGCACCGCGGGCAGAAACGGCTCTCCGGCGACGAGTTCGTTTCGCACGCGGTCGCCGTGGCGCGGATCCTCGTGGAGCTGCAGATGGACACGACCACCATCGTCGCGGCCCTGCTGCACGATGTGGTGGAAGACGCCGATGTGTCCGTCGACGAGGTCCGCGAGACGTTCGGGGACGAGCCGGCCGGGATCGTGGACGGCCTGACGAAGCTGTCCAGCCTCACCTTCCGGTCCAGCACCGAAGAGCAGGTCGAGAACTACCGGAAGCTGCTCCTGTCGATCGCCCGCGACGCCCGGGTCATCATCGTCAAGCTGGCGGACCGGCTGCACAACATGCGCACCCTGGAGCACCAACCGCAGGAGGCGCAGCGTCGGATCGCGCTCGAAACACGCGAGATCTACGCCGCGCTCGCCCACCGGTTCGGCATGGCCGGGTTGAAGGCCGAGCTCGAGGACCTCGCGTTCAAGTTCCTCGAGGCCGACGACTACCGCGTCCTCACCGACGGCCTGCGGGCAAACCGCGTCGAGCGGGAAGCAATGATCGACCGCCTGCGGGTGCCCCTGGAGGAACAGTTCGGCAAGGCGGGCATCCAGCGCTTCGAGGTGAGCGGACGGCCCAAGCATCTGTGGTCCATCTACAAGAAGCTCCGGCGGCGGGATCTCAAGTCGCTCGACGAGATCTACGACCTGATGGCCATTCGCGTGCTGGTGGACAACGTGCGCGATTGCTACCACGCGCTCGGCATCATCCACCATCAGTGGACCCCGTTGCAGGAGCGGATCAAGGACTATATCGCGTCGCCGAAGTCGAACGGGTACCAGTCGCTCCACACGACGATCTTCGGGCCCGGCGGCCAGCTCTACGAGATCCAGATCCGGACCCGCGAGATGCACCGCACGGCGGAATACGGCATCGCCGCTCACTGGGTCTACAAGGAGGGGCGCCGGGTCGACGAGCTCGACCGGCACTTCGCCTGGTTCCGCCAGCTGCTCGAGCTGCAGCAGGACGCGCACTCGCCCGAGGAGTTTCTCGAGTTCCTGAAGATCGATCTCTATCAGGACGAGATCTTCGTGTTTACGCCCAAGGGCGACGTCAAACGGCTGCCGTCCGGGGCCACGCCCATCGACTTCGCCTTTGCCGTGCACACGGAGGTCGGCTACCGGTGCCAGGGGGCCAAGGTGAACGGGCGGATCGCGCCGCTGCATCGGCCGCTGAAGAACGGCGACACGGTCATGGTCCTCACCGGTCCGGCGGCTCGCCCCAGCCGGGACTGGCTCAATCACGTGCGGACCGGCCGGGCCCGCCAGAAGATCCGCCAGTGGATCAACAAGGAGGAAGCAGAATCGAGCGGCGCCCTGGGGAAGGAGATCCTCGAGCGCGAGCTGCGTCGCCGCCGCCTAACGATGCCCAACGACGACGCCGTGGCGGCCGCCGCGACCGCGTTGTCCCTCGGTCCGGCCGATGGGCTGTTCCAGGCGCTCGGACGGGGCGACGTCCCCACGGGACAAGTCATTCGCGCGCTCTTCCCCGAGCAGCCCAGCGAGGACCTCCAGGCGCCGCGCCCCTCCGCGATCGGGCGGGTCATCGACCGGTTCCGGCTGCGGCGCGGGGTGCGGGTCCAGGGGTTGGGGGGGCTGCTGGTCCGCTACGCCCAGTGCTGCCAGCCCGTCCCGGGCGATCCGGTCGTCGGCTACGTGACCCAGGGACGCGGCATCTCGATTCACCGGGCCGACTGTCCCAACCTCCTGACCATGCCCCAGGATGCGGAGCGGCGCGTGGAAATCGACTGGCAGTCCGTGGAGGGCGAGCTGTTCGTCGTCGCGCTCGGGATCGTTGGGGAGGACCGTCGCGGCCTGTTCGCGGATCTCATGGAGGCCGTCTCTGGAACCGGCACGAACATCAAGAGTGCCGAGCTGTCGTCCAAGGACAGCGCGATGTTCGGTTCGGTGGTGATCGAGGTGGAGAACAGCAGCCACCTCTCCAAGGTGATGCGGGCCATGCGGCGCGTGAAAGGCGTCAGCGCCGTCGAGCGGCGGGACGCGGTGGCGCGAGACACACCCGAGTAGCGTCGCTGCCCATGGCGACCTTCGAGCTCGAGCTGCCGTTCCGCCCGGCCGGCGATCAGCCGGCGGCGATCCGCAGGCTCACCGACGCCTTCCTTGGCGACACCCGCTATCAGACGCTCCTCGGGGTCACGGGGTCGGGCAAGACCGTCACGATGGCGCACGTCGTCGCGGCCACCGGCCGGCCGGCGCTGGTTCTCTCGCACAACAAGACCCTGGCCGCGCAGCTGTACGGCGAGCTCAAGTCGTTCTTCCCGCGGAACGCCGTGGAGTACTTCATCTCCTATTACGACTACTATCAGCCCGAGGCGTACGTTCCTTCCACCGACACCTACATCGCCAAGGACGCCTCGATCAACGAGGACATCGAGATGCTCCGGCTCCGGGCCACGTCCAGCCTGATGGAACGGTCCGACGTGATCATCGTGGCGACCGTGAGCGCCATTTACGGCCTCGGCGACCCGGCGGAATACCGCGAGTTGATGGTCACGGTGGCGGTCGGCGAGGCCCGGCCGCGCGACGAGGTGCTCGCCGACCTGGTGGCGGTGCAATACACCCGCAACGACGTCGTGCTGGAGCGGGGCGCGTTCCGGGTGCGCGGCGACACCGTCGAGATCTTCCCGGCGTACGAGGAGCAAGCCGTGCGCGTGGAGTTCTGGGGGGACGAGATCGAGCGGATTGCCAAGGTGGACCCGCTCACCGGCAACGTGATCGCACAGCTCGAGCGCTGCGCCATCTATCCGGCGACCCACTACGTCGTGCAGCGACCGCGGCTCGAACGGGCCGTCGGGGCGATCCGGCGTGAGCTGGCCGACCGGCTCGCGCTGTTGCGGGCCGAGGGGAAGCTGTTGGAAGCGCAGCGGCTCGACTCGCGCACCCACTTCGACATCGACATGATGCTCGAGATCGGGACGTGCGCGGGCATCGAGAATTACAGCCGTCACCTGTCGGGCCGGCGGGAGGGCGAACGGCCCGCGTGTCTGCTCGATTATTTCCCGGCGGACTATCTCACGATCGTGGACGAGTCACACGTCACCCTGCCGCAGCTCGGCGGGATGTACGAGGGCGACCGGTCGCGCAAGCGGACACTCGTGGAGCACGGGTTCCGGCTGCCCTCGGCGCTCGACAACCGACCGCTCAACTTCGACGAGTTCATGCAGCTCACACCGCGGATCCTGTTCGTGTCAGCGACGCCGGGACAGTACGAGATGGGACTGTCGGACGGTGAGGTGGTCGAACAGATCATTCGCCCCACCGGATTGGTGGATCCCGTCGTGGAAGTGCGGCCCGTGCGGGGCCAGGTGGACGACCTGCTGGCCGAAATCCGCGCGTGCGAGGCCGCGGGCGAGCGCGTGCTCGTCACGACCCTGACGAAGCGCATGGCGGAGGACCTCACCGACTACCTGCAGCAGACCGGCGTGCGCGTGCGCTACATGCACTCGGACATCGATGCCATCGAACGGATGGAGATCGTCCGGGGTCTGCGGCTCGGCGAGTTCGACGTGCTCGTCGGGATCAACCTCCTGCGCGAGGGCCTGGATCTGCCCGAGGTGGCCCTCGTCGCGATCCTGGACGCCGATCAGGAGGGCTTCCTCCGGTCCGACCGCTCGCTCATCCAGACCGTGGGCCGCGCGGCCCGCCACGAGCGGGGGCGCGCGATCCTTTACGCCGACCGGCACACGGGCTCCATGGAGCGGGCCCTGGCCGAGATGACGCGGCGGCGCGAGATCCAGGCGACCCACAACCGGAAGCATGGCATCCACCCCACGTCGATCCGGAAATCGGTGGACCAGGTGCGGTTCGTCACTCGGGTCGCCGACGCGCGGGCCGAACGGCCGGCCGCCGAGGGCCGGGAGCGTGTGGCGGCCCCGCCGCTCGACCGCGAGCAGCTCATCGCGATGCTCGAGCGGCAGATGCGGGAAGCGGCCGCGGAACTGGATTTCGAGCTCGCGGCCACGCTGCGCGACCAGCTGTTCGAGCTCCGGGCGGCGGGCGATCCCGTGCGCCGCGTGCCGACAGGGGTCGGGGCGGGGGCGGGGGCGGGGGCG
>JAOTUO010000199.1 GCA_029863845.1 Myxococcales bacterium | reverse complement strand
CTTCTTCGCGGCGTCCCTGGCTTCGCGCTTGGCGATGGAGGACCGGATCTTCTTCCGGTCGGCTTCCAGTCGCTTGCGCAGACGCTCGCGCCCCGCGCTCGACCACGGCCGCTGCTCCGACTCGTCTCGAAGCTTGCGGAAACTCCGGTAGCCCCAGAGCTCGTGGCAGAACTCGTCTTCGATGAACTTGATCATGATGGCATCGTCGAGGAATCCCAGGCCCGGGATGTGGTCCGGGATCAGGTCCTCGGGGTTCGAGAAGTAGGCGATGGCGGCCAGCACCTGGCTCCGAACGCTCGCGGGAGCCGCGTACTCGTCGTCCTGGATGAGATCGGTGAGGTCGGCGAGGACCGCGATCGCCTCGCTCACGAAGGGAGGGGTCTTCTTGGAGGCTCGCACCTCCTGCACGATGGCCCGGGCGTCCCGGATGATCTGGGCGGGATCCTGCGCGGCGGCCCCCTTCTTCGCCTTGCGATAGAGACCGCGGAAGTAGTTGGCATCCGCCTCATCGAGGGTGAAGGTCACCTTGAAAGTCGACGGCATGTGGGCCTCCCGGCGCCGCGGCGGTCCGCGGTGCAGCCGACTGTATCAGTACCGCGCGTACTCGATCAAGCGATCCACCGAGCGCCTCCACTCCCCTTCCCAGCGGTCGAGCACGACCTGCCCCGGGCTCACGCCCCGCTCGAGCTGCTCGAGAATCGGGTCCAGGAAGGGCGCCTCGTCGGCATCCCGGCGCCCGGCGTGCGCGATCCGGCACAGCCCCGCGCCCGCGATGGCGGTGACTTCGCGGGCGAGGTCGAGCATCGAGCGACCGGCGAACCCGGCGGCCAGACCCCGTCGCGCCGCGTCTTCGCGCGCGGCTTCGCGCTCCACCTGCGAGGCGCCCTCGACCAGCTGCCAGGCGGCGGCGAGCGCTTCGGGGTCGTAGAGCAGGCCCTTCCAGAGAGCGGGGAGCGAGCAGGTCAGGCCCGGCGGAACGGCGTCCGCGCCGCGCACTTCGATGACGTGCTTGAGACGCACGTCGGGGAAGAGCGTCGTCAGGTGGCGGTCGAAGTCCGCCAGCGTCGCTCGCTCCCCGGCCAGACCCTCGCGCAAGAACTTCCGGAAGCTCGTTCCGGTCGCCGGCCGATACGCGCCGTCTCGCACGACGAAGAACATCGGCACGTCCAGCGCCCACTCGACGTAGCGTCGGTAGCCGAAATCGGGCTCGAACACGAGGTGCAACAGGCCGCAGCGGTCGGGGTCGACCTGCTGCCACACGTGGAGCCGGCGCGAGACGAAGCCGTTCACCTTGCCGCCCGACAGGCTCGAGTTCGCGAACATCGCGGATACGATCGGCGTGATGCCCATCGCCACGCGCATCTTGGCCGCCATGTCGGCCTCGTCGGCGAAGTCGTAGTTCGCCTGGACCGTGGCCGTCGTGTACATCATGTCGAGGGCCAGCGGTCCGCGCTGCGGCAGGTAGTCGTGCATGATCCGGTACCGCACCTTCGGCATCCTGGGGATCCGGTCGACGCCGTGGACCGGGTGCATGCCGAGTCCGAGCCAGACGATTCCCAGCGGCTCCGAGACCCGCTTCATCAGGGCGAGGTGCTCGTGGAACTCCTCGCAGGTCTCGTGGATGGTTCGGAGCGGGGCGCCGGAGAGCTCGAGCTGACCGCCCGGCTCGAGTGTGATGCTCGCGCCGTCCTTCTCGAGGGCGATGACGTTCGCCCCCTCGGTGACGTGCCTCCAGCCGTCGACCTCGGCGATGCGCTCGAGCAGAGCGCCGATCCCCCGATCGGACTCGAAGGGCACGGGGGCGTGGTCGCCCGCGTAGAGGCCGATCTTCTCGTGCTCGGTTCCCACGCGCCACCGCTCGCGGGGTTTCTCCCAGCGGCGTAGGAACTCGACCAATTCGTCGACGGACTCGACCGGCGCGTCGAGGTCGGTCGCGGCGCGCGCGCTCAGGCTCATGACGTCTCGGGAGATTCGTAGAGGTCGGGGTGGAGGAACGCCACCAGGGCGCAGAGCACCGCGTGCCGCGCGTACTCGGCGCGCGGCAGCACGCCGAGCGTGAGCCTTCCCACGTTTCCGAGGCCGGGGACCGAGGGCAGCGGCGGCGCCTGCCCGCGTCGCTCTTGCCACAGGCGGTCGAAGAGCGCACCGACCGGCGCGCGCGCGCCAACCGCGCGCCGCGAGCAGGCGGGCGGATAGGCGAAGCCCGACGAGAAGCCGAGGGAGATCCGCTTTCCGTCGCTGACGGCCGCGCAGCCAATGTTCACGTGCCCCGGCCCGGCCCCGGATTCACCGCTCGGAAGCTCGATCAGGCCGTCCTCGATTCCGACCGCGAGATCACACCGCTCCGACTCGCCCGCACGCAGCGCCCGGTTGCGGGCGCCGCGAACGATCTCGCCCAGCCCGACGGGCTGCTCCGAGACCCCGCTCGTCACCACGACGCCCGCCACCCGCGCGTCCGGGGCGTAGGCCAGCAGGGCGCCGCGCACCGCGGCGATCTTCGGCTCGTTGCTGGAACCGACCCTCACCTCGCGCACGGACGCGAGCGGACTCGGGACGGGGGCGGCATTCACGGCGTCGCGGCCTCCTCGAGCAGGCGCTCGAGAAAGGTCGCGATGGCCTCGGCGAGCTCGTCGCCGGCGGCCAGGGGAAACGTGAGACAGGGGCCCTCGTTCTTCCCGGTTCGAAAGGGGCCGACGAGCGTCACCTCGCCGCGGCTCTTCACCGTGACGATCGCCCTGTGGCGCCCGCGGCAGAGGTCGAACTCGACGGCCCGCAGGTGCTTGTCGTCGGGCCGGATCTCGCTGAGAGCGACGCGCAGATGGGGCGCGCCCGCCTCGCCGACGGCGCCGTGAAAGCGTTCGAGCGCGGCCGCGATCTGCGCTCGCAGCGTCTCCGCGCAGGCCCGGGCCTCGGCGAGACCCGCGCTGTGCGCCGCCTCGCGCGCACCCAGCGCCCGGCCGAGGGCCTCCAGGCGATCCCCGAGATCGGACGCGGGCGGAGGGGCGGTCGACATGCGGGGAGGATACTCGAAAACCCGCCGCCGGCGGCGTCGCCGCCCCGGGCCGCGGGTCCGCTAGAGGGCTTCCTGGGTGGCGGTGACGAGTGATCCCGAGCCGAGCTCGGCGAGCCGAGCGTCGCGCGATTGGTAGAAGGCGTAGCGCGCCGCCGGCGAAACGGTCTCGCCCCCCGGCCCGCGTAGCTTGGCCGGGTTCACGTAGCGGCCGTCCTGTGCGATGCGGAAGCAGACGTGGGGCCCGGTGGCCAGTCCCGTCTGGCCCACGTAGCCGATCAGCTGCTTCTGCCGGATCACCTGGCCGACGCGCAGCCCCGTGATGAAGCGCGAGAGGTGGGCGTAGTAGGAGACGTAGCCCTGGGCGTGGCGGATCTTCACCAGATTCCCGAAGCCGCCGGCCTTACCGCGGTAGATCACCTTACCGTCGGCGACCGCCCAGATCGGGGTGCCGATTGGCGCCGCGTAGTCGATGCCCTCGTGCGGCCGCGTGATCTTGAGGATCGGGTGGAGGCGCGCGGAGGAGTAGCTCGAGCTGACGCGCGCGTAGCGCAGCGGCGCCACCAGGAACTGGCGCTGGACGGACGTCCCGTCCGGCCGGTAGTAGCCGCCGCGGCCCTCTTTCTCCTCGAAGTAGACGGCGGTGTGCTCGCCCGAGGTGCCGGAGTAGCGAGCGGCCAGGATCCGACCCGGGCCTACGTAGACGGGCGTTCCTCCCTCGCTGCTCCGGAACAGGCGCTCGTAGAGGATGCGGAACTCGTCGCCTGGCTGGACGCTGCGCGAGAAGTCCACGTCCCAGGCGAAGATGTCGGCGAAGTCGCCCGCGAGCTGGGGGCTCTCGCCCAGCTCCCTCACGGCTTCGTACAGGTTCGAACTCACGACGCCGGCGATGAGCGCCGTCCGTGGCACCAGCACCGCCTCCTCCCGCCGAACGGCGTACTGATCGCCGTCGAGGCTGAGCCGGTAGCTGGCGGTTTCGGAGGTCCGGTACTGGAAGTCCACGACGCGACCGGCTTCGTCCCGGGCGAGGCGGTAGGAGTGACCCGGCTGCGCGTGCCGGAAATCGAAGTACGGGGACATCTCGCGGGTGATGAGGTTGACGACCTCCGTCGAGATTCCCTGGTCGCGCAACGAGCCGATCAGGGTGGTGCCGGGCGCGATCGCTCCCGCGGTGACCCGGATCGCCGGCGCGGCGGGCGCCGGGCTGGGAGCCGGGGCGGCGCTCGCCTCCCTCTCGAGGAGGGCCACCTCCGCAGCGGGTGGAACCTCGGCGGCGAGCGCCTCGACCTCGTGCCGGACCGCCGACGAGCTGAAGGCCGAGAGTGAGACGATCGTCGCCACGGCGGCACCCACGCCCAATCCCAGCGATGCCAGGAAGTGGCCATGGTAGGGAACGGCGTAGCTGGTTCGGCGGGGTCTCATCCGCATCATCGTTCGGACCGGTTCCAGTGAGGCTGTTATAGTTAGCCTTCGACACTCGGTTTTGCACGGTATTTACCCGGTCCCCTGGCCAATGAAGTGTCGAAGATCACACTCCCGACGTAGTGGTATTCCCCGCGGGGCAAAACGGCCGGGCGGGCGGCGGAACCTATTTGCCGCCTAGACGGCTTCTCGCTGCGGCGGCCTGGGCGGCCTCCTGGCTGCTTGCCAGCAGCGCATGGGGCGCGGAGACGGGAACGGGGGAGGGCGGCGCGACACTCGGCGCGCGCGCCGCGCAAATCCTCACCCGGGCCATCCGGCTCGAGTCCGTGAACCCACCTGGCGACGAGCGCCCGGTCGCGGAGTACTTCGTTCGCCTGCTGCGCGAGAGCGGCCTCGAAGCCAAGCTGGTCGAGACGCCCCGCGGCGACTCGCCGGTGGGCCGCGCCGCGGCCTGGGGCCGGCTGCCGGGCTCGGGGAAACGACGCCCGCTCGTGCTGCTCTCCCACCTCGACGTGGTCGCCGCGGACCCGAGCGGTTGGGAGGCGCCGCCCTTCGCCGGGACCCTGCGCGACGGCACCGTCATCGGCCGTGGCTCTCTCGACGCGAAGGGCATCGCGGTCGTTCACCTGCTGGCCGTCTCCGAGCTCGCGCGGCGGGGCGTCACACTGAAGCGGGACCTCCTGTTCCTGGCGACGCCCGATGAGGAGTCGGGCGGCCGGGACGGCGCCGGCTATCTGGCGCACGAGCGTCGCGACCTCCTGCTCGACGCCGAGTACGTCCTCACCGAGGGCGGCGGAGTTCGCATCGGGGCCCAGGGCGGACCTTCGATCTGGGGCGTCGCGGTCATCGAGAAGACCCCCTGCTGGATGCGCGTCGTCGCCCGCGGGACGCCGGGCCACAGCTCCGCGCCCCCGCGCGACGCAGCCGTTCCGCGCCTCGTCGCCGCGCTCGATCGGGTGCAGCAGCTCGAGCACCCCATTCGCGTGGTGCCCGAGGTCCAGCGGATGTTCGGCGCTCTGGCGCGCTACGCGCCGCCGGAGGACGCCCACGGGTACACCGACCTGGCGACCTCCCTGGTGGCCGACCCCGCCTTCCGCAGCCGATTCCTGGCGGAGCGAGCGCACGCGGCGTTGGTCCGCAACACGTTGACCATCACGGTGCTGAAAGGCGCCGCGAGTACCAACGTGCTGCCGCGCGAGGCCAGCGCCCACCTCGACGCGCGGCTCCTGCCCTTTGAACGCTGCGACGCCTTCGTCGATCGCGTGCGCCAGGCGGTGGCGGACAGTGGCGTCCGGGTGGAAGCCCTTCTCTCCTTCCGCACCCGCGCTTCGAGCATCGACACGCCCCTCTACCGCGCCATCCGCAACGTCGCCGCAGCCACCGACCCCGGCGCCGCGATCGTCCCCCGCATGGTTGCGGGCTTCACCGACGCCCACTTCTTCCGCGACCTCGGCATCACGAGCTACGGCTTCGTGCCCCGCTGGCACGAGGCGGGCGAGATCCGCGGCATCCACGGTCCCGACGAGCGCATCTCCCTCGAGAACCTCGAACGCGGCGTCCAAACCCTCGTCGCGATCCTCGAAGAGCTCGACCGCCTCGACTGACCAAGTCCGGGACCGGGGGAGATCCCGCAGCGAAATCAGACGCTGACGCGCGGCCGGGGCCGGGGAAGATCCCGCAGCGAAATCAAGCGCAGACCCAAGGCCGGGGCCGAGGGAGATCCCGCAGCGAAATCAAGCGCAGGCCCGAGGCCGGGGCCGGGGGCGATCCCGCAGCGAAATCAAGCGCAGGCCGCCCTCGATCTCCGCAGGGCAACCCTCCCCACCCGGGTGATTTCCCGCTCGCACACTCCGCAGCCCCTTGGCGGCCGAGCCATTCGCGGAGGGATCGCCCCCGGTCCCGGCCGCCGCCTACCGAGGAGCCTCTAGACCAGCTCCTGGATGGCCTTGTGGAGCGCCTCGAAGAGCGGCTCGACCTCCTCGACCTCGAGACACGAGAAGGCGATGCGCAGGTCGGAGCCCCCCGTCGAGATCAGCCCGATGCCGTACTCGTCGAGCATGCGCAGGCGCACGGCCTCGGCCTCCGTCCCCTTGACCTCCACGCACATGAAGTAGCCGCTGTTGAAGGGGTACACCTTCCAGCTCTCGCGGAAGCGCGGCGTGTTGGCCACCTCGTGGACCTTCTCCGCCCTGGCGCGCAGCGTCTCGAACTTCGCCTTGCGCTCCTCGGCCAGGGACGAGCCGGCGAGTGCCTTTTCCACCAGAATCTGCGAGAGCTGAGGCACGTTCGAGATCCCGCTGCGGATGGCGCCGCGCACCTTGGCGTCAAGGACAGCGGCGACCTCGTCCGCCGTGTCCGCGCGTCCCGGACCGAAGGTGAGAAAGCCGCAGCGCAGGCCCCATACGAAGAGCTCTTTGGTGGCGCCGTCGAGCTTCACGGCGAGGAGGTTGGGGTGGAGGTTCGCGAGCCGGCCGAACAGCGACTCCGTCATGGAGCGAGCGCCCAGGTGGTAGAAGAGACCGAAGTACGCGTCGTCGAGGACGGCGACGACCCGGGTTCCGCGCTCGGCCTGGCGCTCGAGCGCGCTCGCGATCGCGTCGCCCTCCGCCGGCGTCGGCGCGTAGCCGGTCGGGTTGTTGGGGAAGTTGAGCAATGCGATGACCTTCTCGCGGCCCTCTGCCGCCTCGGCCAGTGCGCGAGCAAAGCCCTCGCAGCAGAAGCCGCTGCCCGCGTAGAAGGGATACGTGGCGATCCTCGCCCCGAGGCGAACCTCGTAGGTGAGGCGGTAGTTCCCCCAGAGCTTGTCGGGGAGCACCAGCACGTCCCCCGCGTCGACGAAGAGGTCGCCCACGAGCGAAAGGCCGTGGGTGATCGCGCTCGTCACGATCGGGAGCCCGCAGCGCTTGCCGCGGAGCGACGGGTTTTCCTCGAGCAGCTTCTCCCACCAGCGCTCTCGCAGTCCGGGGCGCCCCGCCGGCGGGGCGTAGTTCACCGCCTCGGCGGGATCGAGATTCTGCAGGTAACGCGTGATGGAGGGCAAGTGCATCGGCGACTTGCCCTCGGTGGCGATGCCGATCGTCGCGTTGAAGCGGTGCCCCCGCTGCCTGGCCTCGGCGCTCTGGGACAGGATGCCCTTGGGGAAGTACAGGCGTCGCCCCAGCGCCGAGAGCATCGCCAGCACCTCGGGCGCCGCGGCCTCGAGACGCTGGTTGAGCCCCTGCGCGAGCGGGTTGAGAGACGGTTTCCCGACGGCTGTCATCGACGACGACCCCCTGCGTCCGCGTGGAAGTGCGGCACTGCGGGAAATCTACAGGCGTCGGTGCAGCAAGTCCATGAGGTCGCCGAAGCCCAGGGCCCGCCAGAATGCCTGGCCCTCGCGGTTGCGGGAGGCAACGCGCACCTCGACGCGCTCGATTCCCCTC
>JAOTUO010000007.1 GCA_029863845.1 Myxococcales bacterium | reverse complement strand
GAAGACGTCCCGTCCGAGGAGCCGGCGCTCGCCGAGCTGTCCGGCGGCCTCCTTGAAGCGCCGGTACTCCAGCAGGCGCGCGATCAGCTCCGCACGCGGGTCCGCGCCCTCCTCCGCGTCATCGGTCTCGCTGCCGGGAAGCAGCATCCGGGACTTGATCCACGCCAGCGTCGCGGCCATCAGCAGGTATTCGCCCGCGATGTCGAGGTTGAGCTCGCGGATCAACGCCAGATATTCGAGGTACTGCTCCGCGATCCGGGCCACCGGGATGTCCGTGATCTCGACCTCGTTCACGCGGATCAGATGCAGCAGGAGATCGAGCGGGCCCTCGAAGACCGGAAGCTTGACGGCGTAGTGCGAGCGCGACCCGGGCAGATCCGGATCGAACGCTGCGCTGAGGTCGTCCTGGAACCCTGAAGACATGGACTCCACGTGCTTCGACTCAAGATGCCTGGGGGGGGACGCGGCGAGTATGGTCGATTGGTCCCGGACGGGCAAGCGCCTCAGCGCCCGGCCGCCCCCCTGGCTTTCGCAGCCCCCTTCGGTCTGTTTGCGGTCGCCCCGCGCGACGATCGGGCGCCCCCGAGCTCACGAGCGAGAGCCAGGGCCTCGTCGCGGGTCTTCACCTTGCCATCGAGAAACGCGGCGCGAATTCGCATCAGGCCGCGACCCACGGCGGGGCCTCTGAGTCCCATGGCCACCAGGTCCTCGCCGCTCACGGGCGCGCGCCGCGCGCGATCCTCGGCGGCGTAGCGGAGAATCCGGCGCTGCACCGGAGCCGGCGCGCACACCAGCAGCGCGTGAAGCTGGTCCTCGTCGAGGCCGCTGAGGACGGAGTCGATGGCCCCGCGCCCTCGGGCCCGGCCGAGCGCACGCAGCCAGCCGTCGCGCGCTCGCGGGAATTCGCCGATCCGCCGGACCGCCGCGCCGCGGACCGACAGCCGCCGCAGTGTCCGCAGTCGCAGGCTCGGCGCGTGGGGCGCGAGCCAGACGGCGACTCCCGAGACCCACGGGTTCCAGCGCCCGCTCGGCCACGGCGGGGCGACGATCACCCGCCCCAGCCGACGCAGCGCCGGCGCGGCCTCGCGAGCGAGCGAGAGGCCAGGCTCCAGGGCGCCCAGCACGTGCCAGTCGTCGAGCAGGCGCAGGGCACGGGCGGAGTCGAGGCCCAAGCGCGCGTCTTCGAACAGCTTGACGATCTCGCGCCGCAGGCGGTCGCCGCTGACGCGCCCGAACGCACCGTCGCGCAGGGCGTCGCGCAGCGCGTTCCGCGAGCCCCGGGTCAGGGCGAAGCCGAGCCGCGGCGCCAGGCGCGCGGCGCGCAGCGCCCGCGTCGGGTCGTTGTGAAAACTTCGGGGGTGCAGGACCCGGACGCGTCGCCGCTCCAGGTCGGCGACCCCGTCTGCGAGATCTACGACGTCGGCGCGCCGGGAGAGCGCCAACCGGGACAGGGGCAGCGCCAGCGCGTTGATCGTGAAGTCGCGCCGGCGCAGATCGTCCTCGAGAGACCCCGCGGCGACGGTAGGCAGCGCGCCGTCGTACGCGTAGGTTTCCCGGCGCACGGTCGCCAGGTCGACGGAGACGTCGAACGCCTTCAGCGTGATCGTGCCGAAGCGGTCGTGCTCGGTCACCCGCGCCTGGGGAGGCGCAGCCGCGCGCAGGATCTCCAAGGGATCCCGACCGTCGCCGCCCTGCTCCACGATCAGGTCGACGTCTCCGACGTCGCGTCCCAGCAGCAGGTCGCGCACCGGGCCGCCCACGAGGTAGACGGCGAGCCGGCGCGCGTCGGCCTCCGCGATGACCGCCGCGACGACCGCGGCGCAGGCTTCCGGGAGCGCGGCGAGGAAGTGCGCGGCTGAGACCTCCCTCATTGGCGACGGCTCCCGCGTCGCCCTTCGCCCCGCGGGTGGCGGCGTTCGACGGTCTCGCGCAGTCGCGATTGACTGACGTGCGTGTAGATCTGCGTCGTCGAGAGGTCGGCGTGACCCAGCATGCTCTGGACGGCCCGCAGGTCCGCGCCTCCATTCAGCAGGTCGGTAGCGAAGGCGTGGCGCAGCACGTGGGGCGACACCCGATCGCTCGGAATGCCTGCCTGCCGCGCGAGACCGCGCAGCCGCGTGAAGAAGTTCTGTCGGGTCATCGCCCGCCCGCGACGCGACAGGAAGACGGCATCACTCGGCCGCGCGTCCGCCTGCGCGAGCGCGGGCCGCCCCTCGATCAGATAGGCGTCGAGAGCCTCGAGTGCGGGCGTACCCAGCGGAACGATGCGCTCGCGGCGACCCTTGCCCATGACCCGCAGCAGCCCGGCGCGCCGGTCGAGAGCCCCCAGCGAAAGCGACACCAGCTCGCTCACGCGCAGCCCCGCGGCGTAGAGAACCTCCAGCATCGCGCGGTCGCGTAGCCCAAGCGGCTCTCCTGGATCCGCAGCCTCGATCAGCGCGGCAGTCTCGTCGGGCCGCAGGATGCGCGGCAGGGTGCGATCGAGACGCGGACTCCGGACACCGACTCCCCTTTCCCCCTCGAGCGCCGACGCGGCCCCCGCGTAGCGCAACAGCCGCCGCGCCGCGACAAGCGCGCGCGCCCGGCTGCGCGCGCCGAGGCCCCGGCGCTCCAGCTCGGCGACGAAGCCGGTCAGGTGCTCGCGGCGCACGTCCCCGATCCGCCGCACTCCTGCACGCTCGAGGTGTTGGGCCAGGCGCGCGAGGTCACGGCCGTAGGCCTCGACGGTGCGCGGCGAGAGACCGCGCTCCACGGAGGCGTGCACCAGGAAGCCGTCGACGGCGGCGAAGACCTCGCGGGCGACTTCAGCTGTCACCGCTAGCCTCGTCCTCGCCGACGGCGGCGAGCAGCGCGCGGCGAAGTTTCTCGATCGCTTCCGGGTCGTCGATCTTCTTGCCCCGGCGATCCTTGAGATAGAAGCTGTCCGTCACCTGATCCATGATCGTGGCGGCCTTCGAGATGTAGATCTCGAATCCGTGCTCGGCGATCATCCGCGCCAGGTCGTGCAGCAGTCCGAGCCGGTCGTTCGCCACGACGTCCACGATCGTGTAGAAGTCGGACTCCTCGTTCGAGACCGCGACCATCGGCGGCTTGCGCGAGGGCGCGGCCGGGATCCCGATGCGGCGCCCTCTCCGCTGCAGCAACGTCTGCACCGTGGACTCCCCCGCAATCACCGAGCGGAGCGAGCGCTCGAAATCGGACCAGACGATCTGGCGCTCGGCGTCCCCTCCCGGCGGCGTGGTCAGGTGATACACCTCGAGGGCGAGCCCCGCCCGGGTGGTGTAGACGTGCGAGCCCAGGATGTTGAGATTGTGGGCGGTCATCACACCCGCCACGTTCGCGTACAACCCGTGCACGTCCTCGGTGCATAGGATGAACTCCGTGAGGCCCCCGCGCATCTCGCGGACCGCCGTCGCCAGCAGCCGATCCCGGCCGAGCCCGAGCACGACACGCGCGTGCCGCGCGAGTTCACGCGGCGTGTGCGCCGTGAAATAGCGGCGCGGCATCATCTCGAAGAACTCCTGGATCCGCGCCGCGCCGATCCCGAGCGCCTGGAGCTCCGACGACGCGGCCTTGCGCCGTTTTTCCACCCGCCGCTCTGTCAGCTCCATCGCGGTGTCGGCATCGTCGGACCCCGTCTCGAGGAACTCCGCGGTGCGCTCGAACAGCTCTTGCAGCAGCATCCCCTTCCAGTCCGTCCACGCCGCACTGGACGAGGCGCGGATGTCGGCGAAGGTCAGGAGATACAGGTTCCGGAGATTCGTGCGGTCTTGGACCGTTCGCGCGAACTCGAGGATCAGCTTCGGATCCGAGAGGTCGCGGCGCTGGGCCAGGTGGGACATGAGCAGATGGTTGCGCACCAGAAAGGCGATCCGATCCACGCGCTCCGGCTCGAGGGCCAGCCGCTCGAGACACTGACGGGCGCGCCGTGTCCCCTCGATCGAGTGGTCCGTCCCGCTGCCCTTCCCGACATCGTGGAGCAGGCAAGCCAGGTAGAGAAGCGGCCGATCTTCGCTGCGCCGCATGAGCTCGGTCAGGCCGGGAAGCGCCGGCTCGTACTTCCCGCGCCACAGTCGCCGCAGCTCTTCGACCAGGAAGATCGAGTGCACGTCCACCGTGTAGGTGTGGTACATGACGTGCTGCCAGCGGTAGACGATGTTCTCCCACTCCGGCAGGAACTTCGCGAGCAGCCCCGTTTCGTTCATGGCCGTCAGCGAGCGCATCACGCGCCGCTCGGAGTCGAGAATGCCAAGGAAGGTCGCGACCGCCTCCGGGTCGCTCCGGAACGCATCGTCCACGAGATCGAGGTTCTCGCGAATCATCCGGCAGGCCTTGCGCGTGAGCGGAACCTCGTGCTGCTGCGCCACGGCGAACGCGCGGAGCAGCCGCAGCGGCCGTTCGCGCAGCATGCGCACGCGCGGAATCTCCAGCTGGCCGCCTACGATCCGAAAGCCGTCTTCGACCTCCGTCGGCGGCTCTCGGTCCGGGGCCGGGCGCACGCGCGAATGGCACTGTTCGATCACGAGCGACGAGTAGTTCCCCACCGCACGCGCGTGCCGGTAGTAGTCGCGCATGAACTGCTCCACCGGCAGCTCGCGTCCCGAGTCGACGTAGCCGAAGGACTTCGCGATCCCCTCCTGCAGGCCGAAGCTCATCTGGTCGTTCTTGCGACGGCTGATCCGGTGCAGCTCGTTCCGGACACGCCACAGGAAGTCCAGGGCCTCGCGGTAGTCCGACACCTCGGCCTCGGTCAGCAGGCCCAGGCGCAGGAAATCGTCCCGGCCGCGGGCGTGCGGCTGCGTCGCCTGCATCGCCCAGTACGCGACGTGGTAGTCGCGCAGCCCACCGGCTCCTTCCTTCACGTTCGGCTGGAGCAGGTACAGGGAATCCCCAAAGCGATTGTGCCGCTCCCGCTTCCCCTCGATCAGCTCGGCGATGAAGCGATCGGGCTCCACGACGAGCCGCGTGCGACCCTCCTCGCAGAACTCGTGGAAGAGCTGTCCGCTCCCCACCAGGAAGCGGGTCTCCAGCAGGGCGGTGCGAACCGTCGCATCCTCGCGGGCGAGGGCGACCGTCTCCGATATCGTCCGCGTCGCACCTCCGACCGTGAGCGAAGCATCCCACAGCCAGTACTGAACGCGCTCGGCGATGGACGCGACGTGGGGAGTGAGCTCGCCGCCGTAGAGAAAGAGCAGGTCGACATCGGAGTGGATGCTCATCTCCCGCCGTGCGTAGCCCCCCACCGCCAGCACGCACACCGTGGACGACCCCTCGCCCCCGCCGGAGAAATAGGACTCCTCCCCGAACGCGAACAGCCGCCGCACGAGCTGATCCATCAGGTCGGAGTGGATCTCGTTCACGGCCAGACCGCCGGCGCCGGAGCCGTGGAGGTCGCGCAGGAAATCCTGGACGGCGCCCGTGTACTCGCGAACGATCCGGGCCACGAGCGGCTCCGTACCGGACGCGCCCGGCGCAGCGCTGCCCCCGAGCCGGGCGAGGTAGTCGTCGATGGACGGAGCGATCAATCGCCGGCTCCCAGCGCCACGGCGGGCAGATCGTCGCGGTAGAGCGTGACGCCGGCGGCGATCTGCGTTGCCAGCCGCTCCACGTAGCGGCTATCGCGCAACCGGCGCGCCTCTTCCCGGTTGGTGATGAAACCCGCTTCCACCAGGATCGCGGGCATGTTCGACAGGAACAGCACGTAGAAGGGACCCTTCTTCACTCCCAGATCCTCGACGGAGTCGTAGCGGCCGCCGACACCACCGACGACCTGCTCCTGGACGAAGGTCGCGAGCCGATGCGACTGCACCGACGTTTCGGCGACGCGAAACCTCGCCAGGGCCCTCTGAAGATCGTTCACCTGCTGGCGGTCGATGCCGTTCTCGCGAGCGGCCACCGTCAGGTTGTGCCGCTCGTGGTTCTCGTCGAGGTAGTACGTCTCGATGCCCCGCACCGAGCGCCGCGGGGCCGCATTCGTGTGGAGGGAGACGAACAGGTCGGCCCGCGCCGCCTCGGCGATGGCGGTGCGCTCCTCGAGTCCGATGGTGCGGTCGTCCTCGCGCGTGTAGACGACTTCGAAACCGTCGGCCTCGAGGCGCGATCCGAGCGCCGCCGCGAGCCGCAGCGTCACGTCCTTCTCGCGCAGCCCGCCGATTCCGATCGCCCCGGGATCCCGGCCTCCGTGTCCCGCGTCGATCACGACGGTGCGAACGCGCCGCAGCTCGCTGGGCAGACGCGCCCCGGACGGAGGGGGCGAGCCCGAGCGCGGCGGCCAGCGCAGCGTCTCGCCGTGCTTGCGCCGACCGTAGACGTCCACCACCAGGCGATCCGGGTGGGTGAGCGTCAGCAGCCGGTGCCGCTCGTAGTGATCGACGTCGATCACCACCCGCGTCCGGGTGAGCGTGTTCTGGCCGAGCCGGACCCCCCGAAGCAGGCCGTCGCGGAGCGCGATGCCGTCCTTGTAGTCGCGTCCGACCCAGATGCCGTCGACGTCGAGGTACAGGCGCTGGGGCCGGCCCGCCTTCGGGTCTGGGCCGAGCTGTCGCACGGAGCTCTTCACGGGCCGCGTGAATTCCACCACGACGCGCGTGTAGTCCGGATACGACCAGTGGCGAACCTCGACGACGTCCCCCAGACCCCGGGGTCGGTCGACGCCGAGCAGGCCCAGGGCGATCACGACCGCGGCGGCGGTGAGCCTCCGGCGGCACCTCACGGCCCGTCCTCCGCCGTCGGCGCTCGCAGTCCCGCGACGAGCCGGGACAGGATCTCGAGGGCCTCGAAGGGGGTCGTGTGATCCGGCTTCACGTTTCGGAGCGCTGCGAGGACCTCCGCGGCGGCGCCATCGGGCGCCCGCGGCGCCGCCGCGAAGAGGCCGAGCTGGTCGCCTGCAACGGGCGCTTCGCCGCCACCGGCGAGGCGCGGTCGGCCCGCCTCGTCGAGCTCACCGCCTTCCAGATTGTGAAGGATCTCCCGCGCCCGTTCGATCAGCCCGGGGGGAAGACCGGCCAGGCGCGCGACCTGGATTCCGTAGGACCGACTCGCCGCACCGTCCACCAGACGACGCAGGAAGATCACCTGGTCATCCCACTCCCGCGCCTCGAAGTGCGCGTTGCGGACGCGCGACTTCGTGCGCGCGAGGTCCGCCAGCTCGTGGTAGTGGGTCGCGAACAGCGTGCGCGCGCCCAGCCCCGGCGTGTCGTGCAGGTACTCCGCGACGGCCCACGCGATGGAGAGGCCGTCGAAGGTGCTGGTGCCGCGTCCGATCTCGTCGAGGATCACGAGGCTCCGCCGCGAAGCGTGTGCCAGGATGTCCGCCGTTTCGCGCATTTCGACCATGAAGGTCGACTCGCCACGGGCAAGTCGATCCGTCGCGCCGACGCGCGTGAACACGCGGTCGACCACGCCGATGCGCGCGTGCTCCGCCGGAACGAAGCTCCCCATCTGGGCGAGCAGGACGATCAGGGCCACCTGACGCAGATACGTGCTCTTGCCCGACATGTTGGGCCCCGTGAGCACGAGGATCTGGAGCGAGGACGGGTCGAGGTCCGTGTCGTTGGGCACGAACTGCTCGCCGCCCTCGGACTCGAGGATCGGCTCCACGACCGGATGCCGGCCCCCCCGGATGGAGAGGGCCTCGCTGGCGTCCACCAGGGGACGAACCCATTCGTCGAGACGGGCGACCTCCGCGAGACTCGCGATGGCGTCGAGATCGGCCACGCGTTCCGCGGCCTCGCCGATCGCTTCCGCGCGCTCCAGCGTAGACTGGCGCAGCGACTCGAAGAGCTCGCGCTCCAGGGCGGCCGCGCGCTCGTTCGCCCCGAGGACGCTCTGCTCGGCATCGCGCAGCTCGGCGGTGGTGAAGCGTTCCGCGTTGGCCAGGGTCTGCCGCCGCTCGTAGCCGGCGGGAACGCGGCCCAGGTTCGCCTTGGTCACCTCGATCGCGTAGCCATGCACCGGGTGGAAGCGGACCTTCAGGTTCGATATCCCCGTGCTCTCGCGCTCCCGCGCCTCGAGCCCCGCGATCGACTCGCGCCCCTTGCGGGCGCCCTGCCGCAGCGCGTCCAGCTCGGCGTGGAAGCCGTCGCGGATGTAGCCGGTCTCGCCCGCTCCGCGGGACCCGCGTAGCACGACGCGCGGATCGTCCACGAGCCCCTCGCGCAAGAGCTCCGCCACCGCGGGCACGGGCTCCGGAGGGCGCAGGGGGCACGCAGCGACTTCGGCGAGCTCGAGCAGGGAATCGCCCTCCCCCCGAACCCGCGGCCGCCGGGGATCGTCGCCGAGGTCGGCCGCCACGGCCGGCAGCGCCTCGAGCGAAGCGCGCAGGCCCGCGAGATCGCGCGGCGTCGCCGTCGGCCGGGCCACCTTGGCCAACAGCCGCTCGAGGTCGCGGACGCAGCGCAGCGCCTCGCGCAGACGGGCCCGCGGCCGGTCCCGGTCCACGAGAAAGGCCACGGCAGCCTGGCGAGCGGCGATCGACGCGGGGTCGACCCGCGGGTAGGCGATCCAGCGGGCGAGGCGGCGCGCGCCGAGCGGCGTGGTGGTCCGGTCGAGGCGCTCGACCAGCGTGTGGCGGCGCGAGCCGTCCTCCATGCTCCGGAAGAGCTCGAGGTGCGCGCGCGTGGCCGCGTCGAGGATCATCGCATCCGTGAGACGGTAGCTGCGCAGTCGCGAAACCTGGGCCAGCGCGAAGGGCTGATTCGTCCCTAGATAGGCGAGCAGCGCAGCCGCCGCGCGCGAGCCCGGATCCGTCGCCGCGGGCGACAGGCCGTCGGGATGCGCCGGTGCGGCGGCGGGGTCGAAGGATGCGGCGTCGACGTCGGTGCGCGCCACCACCGGGAGCAGCGTCGCGATCGCCGCGACCCAGGCCGGGTCGGTTCGCGCGGGCAGCAGGATCTCGCGGGGATCGACGCGCTGCAGCTCGTCGACCAGGGCCGGCGGGAGCCCCGCGCTCTCGCCGCGCTCGATCTGCGTCGCGCGCAGGTCGCCCGTGGAGGCGTCGAGCACCGCGAGACCGATCGTCGGGCCTGGATCGATCGCGACGAGCGCGAGCTCGCGCACGGCCTCGATGCCCTCGGGGTCTCCGACGAGGCCGGGCGTCACTACCTCGACGACGTCCCGCCGCACGAGGCGCCGCCCGGAGGCCGCCCGGGCGTCTTCGACCTGCTCGCAGATCGCGACGCGATGGCCGAGCGAGGCCAGCCGCTTGATGTGCGCGTCGGCGCTGTGGACGGGTACGCCGCACATGGGGACGGGGTTCTCCACGCCGCGGTCCCGGGTCGTGAGCGCGATGTCCAGAAGCGGCGCCGCCAGCTCTGCGTCGGAGAGGAACATCTCGTAGAAGTCGCCCATGCGGTAGAAGACGATGGCGTCGGGGTGGCGCGCCTTCACGCCGAGGAAATGGCGCATCATGGGCGTGTCGAGTCCCGAACGCTTCACTCGAGCGTCTCCCGGGGGCGGATCCACCCCTGTCGGTCGAGGAGCTCCAGCAACTCGCCGTACTCCTTGGCGGCCTCGAGATCGCGGCGCTCGGAGAGGAGCAGCCGGCCGAGAGCGCCGCGGGCCTCGAGGTCGTCCGGGTGCCGCGCCAGCTCGCGCTGAAGCTCGCCGATGGCCCCGTCCACGTCGCCGCGCGCCGCGAGGTTCCGCGCCAGGGCCAGTCGCGCGGCCACGTCTTCGGGATGCGCCTCGAGCAGTCCGCGCAGAAGCTGCTCGTAGTCGCGCGCGCGGCCGAGTGCGGCGTAGGTCGCCGCGAGCTGCGGGTACACACGCGGCCCAACCCGGCGATCGAGGCGCGGGACGCGCTCCCAGGCCGCGAGCGCCGCGCGGGTCCGTCCTCGCTCGGCCTCGAGCTGGCCCAGGAGAATCCAGGCTTCGACGGACTTGCGATCCTTCCGCAGGGCCTTCTTGACGGCGCGCAACGCGTCCTCGCTTCGCCCCTCGGCCCGGGCGGCCCGCGCCATCCCGACCCGGAGATCCGCATCGCCGGGGGCCTGGTCGCGGCGTTCGACGCGGGCGAGGCGGCGCTGCATCTCGATGGCACGCGGAAAATCGCGCACTTCGGCGAGCAACCCGACCAACGCGCGCAGCGCCTCAGGGTGGCGCGGACGGTGCGCCAGTACCTCCTCGTAGGATGCGATGGCTCGTCGCAGGAATCCCCCTTGCCGGAAGTCCGCCGCAAGATCGGCGACCATCCCGACGCCTTCGTCCGTGGCGAGATCCGCGCGCAGCAGCAGGTTCTGGTGGATCCGGATCGCCCTCCCGAGCTCGCCGCGCATGCGGAACAGGCGCGCCAGGGCCCGGTAGGGCTCGATCGCCTCGGAATCGAGGCTGGCGGCGTGGCGCAGCATCCGCTCCGCTTCGTCGAAATCGCGGTCGAGTACCGCCAGCAGCGCCGAGCGCAGCGCCGAATCGACGTCCCGCGGCGCGCGCGCGTCCCCCCTGAACGCCCGCGTCCACCACCGCACGGGGGCTACGCGCCCCGCTCCAGCACACCCCCGGGCGCGGAGGCCGTCAGCGAGACGGGCTCCCCGAGAGCCGGCCCCTCGGTCGCAAGCGGCAGGTTGCGAAGCTGATGCACCTCGGCCTCCAGACCCTCGACGGTCTTGCGATAACGACGCGTCACGAGTCGAAGCTTCGCCACCTGGTACAGACCAATCGCCCCGACGATCGCCGCCCCCGCGGCGAAGGCCCCGAGCAGCGCCGTCCACAACGACACGTCCACCAGCTCGTCCACCAGGTAATCGACGGTCACGGGCGCGGCGTTCCCGCGTGCGAACTGCCAACCCAGAACGAGCGCCGCAACGAACAAGGCGACGACGAGCAATCGACGCACGACTCGCATACGCTTCTCGGCGACCCCCTGAGTTCAGGACGACTCGTTGTTCCCGCTGTTGCTCGCGACCCGCTCCGGTGCAATACCGTCCACCATCTCCTTGAGCTCCTTGCCCACCTTGAAGAAAGGCGTCCGCTTGGCGGAGATGTGCACCGGCTCGCCGGTCTTCGGGTTCCGGCCCTCCCGAGCCTCTCGAACCTTAACCTGGAAGCTGCCGAAACCCCGGATCTCGATCCGCTCTCCCACCTTCAGCGCCTGGGCCATGGACTCGAAGATCGTGTTGACCACGATCTCCGTGTCCTTCTTCGAGATGTGCGGGGTGCACTCGGCGACGGCTTCAATCAGGCCGCTCTTGGTCATTTCCCGTCCCCCTCCTCCGCCTTGCGCGCGAGCTTCTCGGCCAACAGGTCTCCCAGCGTCGTGGTCTGGCTCTGCGATTGCTGAGCCGCGACCCGTTTGAGCGCCTCGCGCTGCTCCTTGTCCGTCAGCGCGCGGATCGAGAGTGAGATCTTCTGCTCGACAGGATCGACCTTCATCACCAGCGCAGTCACCTCCTGACCGGGCTGCACGACCTCGGCGGGATTCCCCACGTTCTCGGTGGAGAGGTCCGAGCTGTAGATCAGGCCTTCGATGCCTGGCTCGAGCTCCACGAAGGCGCCGAAGTCGGCGACCCGCACGACCTGGCCCGTGACCTCGCCGCCCACGGGATAGCGCTTCAGGAGCTCTTCCCACGGATTGGCCTCGAGCTGCTTGATCCCCAGCGAGAACTTCTCGTTCTCCTTGTCGATCTTCAGAACCACGGCTTCGACGTTGTCGCCCTTCTTGAACTTCTCGCCGGGATGCTTGATCTGCTCCGTCCACGAAATGTCCGAGACGTGCACCAGACCGTCGATCCCCTCCTCGAGACCCACGAAGATCCCGAAATTGGTGATGTTGCGGATCGTCCCCGTGACCTTCGTGCCGATCGGGTAGGTCTTCTCGATCATGCTCCACGGGTTCTCTTCGATCTGCTTCATGCCGAGCGAGATCTTGCGTTCCCGTTCGTCGACGTCGAGGACGACCGCCTCCACCTGGTCGCCGATGGCAACCACCTTCGAGGGGTGCTTCACGCGCTTGGTCCAGGACATCTCGGAGACGTGGATCAGGCCCTCGATCCCCGCCTCCAGTTCCACGAAGGCGCCGTACTCGGCCAGGGAGACCACCTTCCCCTGCACCCGCTTCCCGGTCGGATAGCGCATCGAGGCGTCCTTCCAGGGGTCCGGCTGGATCTGCTTCAACCCGAGGGAAACGCGCTCGCTATCGGCGTCGAACTTCAAGACCTTGACCTTGATCTCGTCGCCGACCTGGAAGATCTCGCTCGGGTGATTGACGCGGCCCCAGGACATATCCGTCACGTGCAGGAGGCCGTCAATGCCTCCCAGGTCGATGAAGGCGCCGTAGTCGGTGAGGTTCTTGATGACGCCGTCGACGATCTGACCCGCCGACAGGGTCTCGAGCGTCGTCTCGCGCAGCCTGCGGCGCTCCGTCTCGAGCAGAGCGCGGCGGGAGAGAACGATGTTCCCGCGTCGTTTGTTGAACTTGATGATCTTGAACTTGAGCTTGTTGCCCACAACCTGCTCGAGATTCCGCACCGGTCGCAGATCGACCTGGGAACCGGGCAGGAAGGCCTTCACTCCGATGTCGACGGCCAGCCCGCCCTTCACGCGAGAGATCACCGTCCCTTCGACGGCCTCGTCCGCCTTGTAGGCTCGGCTGATCTCGTCCCAGATCAGCAGTCGATCGGCCTTTTCCTTCGAGAGCACGATGCGGCCCAGGTGGTCTTCGGCTTCCTCCACGAGCACGTCGACCGTGTCCCCCGGAGCGACGAGGATCTTTCCGTCCTCGTCCATGAACTCCCAGGTCGGTACGAGTCCCTCGGACTTGAAGCCGATGTCGATCTGGACGTGGTCCTCGTCGACGGACAGCACCGTCCCGCGGACGACATCCCCTTCCTTGACGCTCTTGACGCTCTTCTCGAACAGCTCGGCGAAAGTGCCGCCGCCCGTCGTGGTTGCCTCACTCATTCGCGATTGATGGAACTCCTGCCCCGGCCGAGTCGCTCCGGCTGGGGGTTGGGGTCGCGCTCGCCGGAGTGCGGACTTCGCACCCCGCGAGCGGACAGGGAAAGCGCCGCGCGCGCCTCGACAATCCAGCGCTCCACGGCATCGGCATCGCCCGCATCGACGGCCCGGCCCAGATCGGCCAGGGACTCCGCCACCGCCTGAAGCGGCGCGACGATCGCCTTGCGATTCGACGTGAGGATGTCCCCCCACAGCTCCGGATCGCTCTGGGCGATCCGGGTGAAATCCTGAAACCCCGACCCGGCCACCTCGTGCGCACCCGCCGGCGCCTCGGCCAGCGCCCGCGCGAAGGCGAAGGCCAGGACGTGCGGAACGTGGCTCATCCAGGCCACCTCGGCATCGTGGGCCGCGGGGTCCCGCAGCAGGACGCGCGCCCCGAGCGCGCGCCAGAAGCCGCAGACGCGATCGCGGGCACGCGCGTCCGAGGCTCCGCTCACGATGCACGGCGCGCCGTCGAACAGGTCCGCCCGCGCGTGCTCGAGCCCGCGCTGATGGCTGCCCGCCATGGGATGCGCGCCCACGTAGAGAACGCCGCGAGGCAGCAGGCCAGGGAGCGTCTCCGCGAGCTTCGCCTTGACGCTTCCCACGTCCGTCAGGAGCGCGCCCTCCCGCAGGCGCGGAGCGACGGCGCGCACCACCTCGGCCATCGCGAAGACCGGCGTCGCCAGCACCACGAGATCGGCCCCGGCCACGGCCTCGTCGAAGCTGCCGGCCTCGTCGATGGCGCCGCACTGGAGCGCCGCCTCGAGCACGTCGCGGCGTCGCGTCGCACCCGCGACGCAGGCCGCGACCCCGCGGCTCTTCACCGCCAGGCCGACCGAGCCCCCGAGCAGGCCGAGCCCCAGCACGGCAACGCGCTCGAAACGCGGCGTCACTCGAGGTCCTCTCCGGGAAGCTCGGTCCCGAGGCCGCCGGCCTCCCGCAGGCGCCGCAGGACCTTGACGAGGCGCTCGTTCTCTTCGGGCAGACCCACGCTGATCCGCACGTGATCGGGCAGGCCGAAACCGTGCAGGGGCCGCACGATCAGTCCGTCGCGCATCAGCCGGTCGCACACGTCCGGCCCGGTTCGCGCCAGCACGAAGTTCGCGTCGCTGGGCCATACCTCGACGCCGAGCCCGCGAAGCTCGCGGCTGAGGTACTCGATGCCCTCGGCCGTCAGGCGGCGCGTGCGCTCGGCGTGCTCGTCGTCGCCGAGCGCGGCGAGCGCGGCGACCTCCGCGAGTCGGTTCACGTTGAAGGGGTGGCGAGCGCGCTGCAGGTAGTCGGCCAGCTCGGGGTCGGCGCACCCGTACCCGATGCGCAGCCCCGCGAGTCCGAAGATCTTGGAGAAGGTGCGCAGGACGATCGTCCCGGGGCGGCGGCGGACCCAGGCGAGGGAGTCCGGGAAGTCGGCGCGCGTCGCGAAATCGAAGTAGGCCTCGTCGACGGCGAGCACCGCCGTGGGCGGAAGCGCCGCGACGAAGCGATCGAACTCCGCCGCGCCGACGCTCGTGCCCGTCGGATTGTTGGGATTGCAGACGAAGACCAGGCGGGTCCGGTCGCCGACCGCTTTCGCCATCGCCGGCAGGTCGTGCACCATGTCGGGGCTCAGCGGCACCGAAATCGCGGTGGCTCCCATCCCCTGCACCACGATCGGGTACATCGCGAAGGAGGGCCAGGCGAATACGGCTTCGTCGCCCGGACCGAGCAGCACCTTCGCGAGCAGCTCGAGCACCTCGTCGGCGCCGGCCCCGAAGACGAGCTGCCCGGGGGCCACGTCGAGCCGCTTCGCCAGCTCGCCGCGCAGGGCGTAGCTGGCCCCGTCCGGGTAGCGGTGAACCCCTGCGGCGGCCTCGCGCACGGCCTCCACGGCCCTCGGCGACGGCCCCAGTGGATTCTCGTTGGAGGCCAGCTTGATCGACCCTTCGAACCCGAGCTCCCGATCGAGCTCCTCGGCGGGCTTGCCGGGGCGGTAGGGCTCGAGCGACCGGATGTGAGGCTTGACGATGCCTTCGAGGGCCAACTCAGCTCTCCTCACCGCTGCGCGGCGCTTGCCCTGCGACTTCGCTCGCCTGCGGCTCGCTGCGCGCACCGCTGCGCGGCGCTTGCGCAGCCCGCGGGAACGAGCCGAGGATGCGGTGCGAGTGCGCGAAGCCTGCGGCGGTGTCCAGCGCCTCCGCCACGCGCGGGTCGCTCCGGTGCCCTTCGAGATCGACGAAGAAGAGGTACTCCCAGGGCTTGCCCCGCATCGGCCGCTGCTGGATCGAGGTGAGGTTGATGCCACGGCGCGCGAAGGGATCGAGCAGCCGATGCAGCGCGCCGGCCTCGTCCTTGCGGATCGTGAACACGACGGAGGTCAGGTCGCTGTCGCTCGGCGCGGGCGATTCCCGTCCCAGCACCAGGAACCGTGTGGTGTTGTCACGGCGATCCTCGATGGAGGCCTCGATCGTTCGGAGCCCGTAGACCACACCGGCCATCGCGCTGGCGATGGCCGCCACGTCGCCGTCTTCCGCGGCCGCGCGCGCCGCCGCCGCCGTGCTCGGGGTCTCCACGCGCTCGACACCCGCCAGGTGGCGGTCCAGCCAGCGGCGGCACTGGGCGAGGGGCTGCGGGTGCGAGGCGACGCGCCGCACGTCCTCCAGGCGTCCGCTCTTCGAGAGCAGGTCCTGGGAGATGCGCAGGACCGCCTCCCCGCAGACGGCCACGTCGAAGTCGGCAAAGGCGTCGAAAGTCTCGGTGACGATCCCCTGCGTCGTGTTCTCCGCGGGTACGACCCCGAGGTCCGCCTTCCCCCGCTCGACGGCCGCGAACACGTCGATGATCGAGGACACGCCGTCGAGCTCCGCGAGCGCCCCGAACTGCCGGCTCGCCGCCAGGTGCGTGAAGGTGCCCTCCGGACCGAGATAGGCGATACGGAGCACCGCTTCGAGGGAGCGGGTCGACGAGATGATCTCGCGGAAGACGGGGCCGATTCCCGCGTCGGGAAAGGGGCCCGCGTTGTCACGCCGCAGCGCCTCGACGATGTCCCGCTCTCGCGCCGCCGCATAGACGACGGTCCGCTGAGCCTGCTTGAGCCGGCCAATGGATCCGACCAAGCGGGCGCGTTCGTTCAGTTGCTCGAGGATGGCCCGGTCGACCGCATCGATGCGTTCGCGCAGGGCGCCCAACTCCGCCGCGTCGGGCGAAACGGATGCGGGGCTCGACTGTCCGGGCTCGGCCATCGTCCCTTCCGCTGTCGCACTTCCGGTTGGGGCGGGTTGCAGGAGGCGCGACGGGCTCCCCGGCGGACGCGAAAAACCCGCTAACCCCCTGAAAAGACTTGCGCAATATAGTCGAGGGCCCCAGCGCCCGCAAACCCCGGGGCGGAATTCGCTCGAAATTGCGAGGGGTTATCCGATTTCCGCCCCACCCGACCGCCGGCGCCGGGCTATCCGTCTAAGTAATTGATGAAAAAGGGATTTCTCGGATCCGGCGGACGCCGCCCGCGGTCAAGCGCGAGCCCCGTAGCGTCGATAGGAACAGGCCGGGGAGTCCGTGTCGCTCATGGCCAATTGGAAGCAGCGCCTCGTCCGACATCCGCCCCGAAGCCTCGCGAGCCGCGTATTCCTGTTCGCCTCCATCTCGATCCTGGCCAGCGCCGCCGTGGTGAGCGCGGTGGCCATTCACTCGATCCACGACCAGCTGAGCCGCAGCGTCGAACGGGCCTATCCCGCGGCCCTGGCGCGGGCCGCGGAACCGCTGCGCGGCTTGCTCGCTGCCGGCCAGGCGGAGCTCGAGGCACTGGCCGAGGAGCCGCGGCTCGCACAGCGCCGAGACCGTGACCTCGCGCCACCTCTCGCGCGCGCCGTCGGCGGCTCGAAGCACTTCGCCGGCCTCGCCGTCCTGGCACCCGACGGAAGCCTGCGCCACGCGATCGGCTCGACCCAGGGCATGGACCCGGAGGTCCTCGCCCGGCTCGCCGTCCCCCGGACGGACGGCCCGATCGCCCGGTCGGCCGATCAGCGGTACCCCGGACCGGTGATCGCCGTTCCGCTGACCGGTGGGGTCCCGCCGCTCGGAACCCTGGTCGGCGCCTTCCGCCCGTCCGCCTTCCAAGCGCTGCTCGTCGCCGCGCAGCCCGACGAGATCTCGTCCCTGTACGTCATCAGCGGGGAGGGACGCGTGATCGCTGGCTCCGAGCCCCCCGCCGAGAGCCGACTCGAGCGCCTCCCAGCGGCGGCCCTTCCCGAGGGCGATCGCTCGGGGGTTCGCCGCTACAGGAACGCCCAGGGCCACCACGTGATCGGCAGCGCGACGCCGCTGGGATTCTTCGATTGGTATCTCGCGATCGAGGCGCCGTTCTCCGCGGCCTTCGCACCCGTCTTGTCGGTCGTGACGCGCATCTTCGCCTGCGACCTCCTTCTCATCCTGATCTTCGGCGCGGGCGCCTACCGGCTCACGGCGGCGGCCGTGAGGCCCCTCGAGATGCTCTCGGACGGAGCGCGGCGCATCGCCGAGGGCCAGTTCGACCTCGAGATCCCCGAGCCCGACAGCCACGACGAGGTGGGACTGCTCTCGCGGACCTTCAACGACATGGTGCGCCAGCTGCGACGCAAGCAGAACGAGATCCACACCGCCCACCAGAAGCTCCGTGATCGCAACACCGAGCTCGAACGGGCCAACGAGGTCCTGTCCCAGCTCTCGATCACCGACGGGCTCACAAAGCTGCACAACCACCGCTTCTTCCAAGACCACCTGACCCGCGAGATCAAGCGCGTCAGCCGGGCGCGGGAGTCTCTCTCGATGCTCCTGATCGACATCGATGACTTCAAGCAGCTCAACGACCAGCGGGGGCACGCGGCCGGCGACGAGCTGCTCGCGGGCATGGCGCGTGTCCTGGTCAACACGGTGCGCGAGACGGACCTGCTCGCCCGCTACGGAGGCGAGGAGTTCGTCGTGCTGTGCTCCGACACCGATCGCGACGGCGCCTACCAGCTGGCGGAGAAGGTCCGCTGCGCCATCGCGGAGTCCTCGTTCATCGTCGATGACAGCATGCGGCCGACGCGCGTCACGGTCTCCATCGGAGCCGCGCAGTTCAAGGGCGATCGCCGGAAGTTCTTCGAGGCTTCCGACCGGGCCCTGTACCGCGCCAAGGCCGCCGGCAAGGACTGCGTGGTGCAGGACGACGACGCGGTCGTCAACTGAGCCAGCGCTGCGTTGCGGCGCTCGCGCTGCGTGCGATGCTCTCCACGTGGCGCAGATCGTCGGACTCACGGGCGGGATCGCCTCGGGCAAGAGCACCGTCGCACGCCTGCTGACCGACCTCGGCGCGACCGTGATCGACGCCGACGCGATCGTGCACGAGCTTCAGGCGCCCGCCGGCCCACTGCTCGGCGAGATGGTGGAGGCCTTCGGGCCGGAAATCCTCGACGCCGACGGCGCCCTCGACCGGCCCGCGCTCGGCGCGCTCGTGTTCCGCGACGCCGCGGCGCGCGAACGTCTCGGGCGAATCGTCCACCCGAAGGTCGGTGCCGAGATGCTGCGCCGGATCGCCGCCGCCCGCGCGGCCGGCGCCCGCTTGATCGTTCTCGACATCCCGCTGCTCTTCGAGGGCCGCGCCGCGGGAACGGGCAGCGCGGCCCGGATGGCGCTGGACGCGACGATCGTGGTCAGCGTACCCGAGCGGGTCCAGGTCGCGCGGCAGATGGCAAGGGACGGCTGCGATCGGGATGAAGCCCTGCGCCGCGTCCGCGCCCAGCTCCCGCTGGAAGACAAGAAGCGCCTCGCCAGCTATGTAATCGACAACTCCGGCTCCCGCGCGGAGACCGAGCGCCAGGTCCGCAACGTGTTTGCCGCGCTCACCGCCGCAGCGGCGCCTTGAGCGACGCCACGAACGCGGCGGCCCGCTCCACGGCGTCTGCCGCAGTCGGCGCCGCCTCGAGGCGGTCGATGAGAGCGCTTCCCACCACGACGCCGTCGGCGAACTCGGCGATCCGGGCCGCGTGCTCGGGCGTCGAGACGCCGAAGCCGACGCAGACCGGGACGTCCGAGGCGGTGCGTACACCGCGTATCGCGTCCTCGATGCCGCGGGAGAGCTCGGCGCGCGCGCCAGTGACTCCCGTGAGCGACACGTAGTACAGGAATCCGCGCGTCCGGGCGGCGAGCATGGCCAGGCGTTCGGGGGTCGTCGTCGGCGCCGCGAGCAGAATGGGATCGATGCCCTCGCGGCGCGCCACGGCGAACAGGCTCTCGCCCTCCTCGGGCGGCAGGTCGACCACGATGAGCCCGTCCACGCCGGCCGCCCGGGCCGCCTTCGCGAAGGCCTCCTCGCCCATGCTGAAGAACGGGTTGGCGTAGCCCATGAGCACGAGCGGCACATCGACGCGCGAACGCAGGGCCCCGACCAGCTGGAGCACGCGACGCAGCGACGTCCCCGACCGCAGCGCCCGCTCGCTGGCGCGCTGGATCGTGGGGCCCTCAGCGAGCGGGTCCGAGAAGGGAACGCCGATCTCGACGGCGTCCGCGCCCGCCTCGACCAGCGCCGGGATCAGCGCCTCGGTCACGCCGAGGTCGGGATCGCCCGCGGTCACGAAGGGAATCAGTGCGCGTTCACCGCGCGCGCGCAGCGCGGCGAAACGCTCCCCCAGACGCCCCATCAGTGCGGCTCGGAGCGGCGAGCGGCGAGCAGATCCCGGACCTGCGGGGCGTCCTTGTCCCCGCGGCCGGAGAGGTTGATGACGGTGATCGCGTCCTTCGGGAGCGAGGGGAGAAGCTTCCGGGCGTAGGCGACCGCGTGGGCGCTCTCGAGCGCCGGAATGATCCCCTCCTGGCGGGAGAGATAGACGAAGGCGTCGAGCGCCTCCTCGTCGGTCACCGACACGTACTCCGCCCGTCCCTCGCCCGCGAGGTACGCATGCTCGGGACCGACGCTCGGGTAGTCGAGCCCGGCGGAGATCGAATGCGCCGGGAAGACCTGGCCGTCGTCGTCGGAAAGGAGCAGGCTGCGCATCCCGTGCAGCACTCCGGGGACTCCGGCGCAGAGCGCGGCGCCGTGACGCCCGGAGCCGAGTCCCTCGCCCGCCGCCTCGACGCCGATCATGCGCACGCCGGCGTCGTTCAGGAACGGGTGGAACAGGCCCATCGCGTTCGAGCCGCCGCCGACACAGGCCAGCAGCAGGTCGGGGAGCCGCCCCTCGGCCTCCAGGATCTGCCGGCGCGCCTCCAGGCCGATCACGCGCTGGAAGTCGCGCACCAGCGTGGGATAGGGATGGGGCCCCATCACCGAGCCGATGCAGTAGTAGGTCGTGCGCACGTTCGTGACCCAGTCGCGCATCGCCTCGTTCGTCGCGTCCTTGAGCGTGCGGGATCCGCCCGACACGGGATGCACCCGGGCGCCGAGAAGCTCCATGCGGAAGAGGTTCAGGGCCTGGCGTCGGACGTCCTCCTCGCCCATGTAGACCTCGCACTCCAGGCCGAGCAGAGCGCACGCCGTGGCCGTCGCGACGCCGTGCTGACCCGCGCCGGTCTCCGCGATCACACGGGGCTTTTCCATGCGGCGCGCGAGCAGACACTGGCCGAGCACGTTGTTGATCTTGTGGGCGCCCGTGTGGGCGAGGTCTTCGCGCTTGAGGTAGACGGTCGCGCCGAGGTCGTCGCTCACGCGCTGCGCCCGCGTGAGCGGCGTGGGACGACCCGCGTACGTGGCGAGCAGCCCGTCGAGCTCGCTCCGGAAGTCGGCGCTCGCGGCGATCCGAGCGTAGGCGTCCTCCAGCTCGTCGAGGGCCGCGATCAGCGTCTCGGGAACGAAGCGTCCGCCGAAGTCGCCGAAGTGGCCCCCGCTGTCGGCCTCACTCCTCACCCGCGCCGCCCTCCACCTTGCGAACCGCTTCGACGAAGGCGGCAATCCGTGCGGGATCCTTCCGGGGGCCCGACCCCTCGACGCCCGTCGCGACGTCGACGCCCCACGGGAGCACGTCCTCGAAGCTGCCGAGGGCTTCGCCGATGTTGTCCGGGTCGAGACCGCCCGCGATGATGATGTCGTGGCCGTGCTCGATCAGGATGGAGGAATCGCCCCAGCTCCAGACCTTGCCGCCGCCGCCGCCCTCCGTGGGGTGATCGACCAGCAGGATCGTCCCCGGATACTGCTCCGCCGCCTCGAGGTCGGCGCCCTCGATCGATTTGATGACCGGCAGGTCGATCGCCTCAACGTCCTCCTCGGACTCTTGCCCGTGAAGCTGGACCCGCTCCAGGTCGACGCGCCGGAGCACGCGCTCGATCTCGTCGGGCATCGCGTCACGGAACACGGCGACGCGCTCGATCTGCCCCGCCACGCGTTCCGCGATGGCGATGGCCGTCTTGATCTCGAGCTCGCGCGACGAGCCGGGTACGAAGTTGAGTCCGATCAGATCGGCCCCGGCGTCCACCGCAACCTGGGCGTCGTCGGGATGGGTGATTCCACAGATCTTGATGCGAATGTTCACGCTCACGCGCTCCTTCGTAGTCGTCTCAACGCGAGGCCGATGTCCTCTTCGCGCATCAGAGCCTCGCCGACGAGAAAGGCCTGGGCGCCGGCCACTTCGAGGCGCTCGACGTCCCCGGCTGAGAAGATGCCACTTTCCGCCACCGCGACGACCCCCTCCGGAATCGCCGCCACCAGACGCTCGGTCACACCGAGATCCACCTCGAAGGTCCGCAGGTCGCGGTTGTTGATCCCGACCAGGTCGGCCCCGGCCGCCAGCGCCGCCCGGAGTTCCTCGCCGTCGTGCACCTCGACCAGGGCGTCCAGACCGAGTCCGGCGGCGCGCTCGCGGAGCGCGCACAGCTCCGCCGGTTCCAGCGCCGCCGCGATCAGCAGCACCGCGTCCGCACCGCCGGCACGAGCCTCGTCGACCTGATAGGGGTCGACGATGAAGTCCTTGCGCAGGAGCGGAAGCGGGACCGCTCTGCGCACCGCTCCGAGAAAATCCAGGCGGCCGCCGAAATAGCGCTCGTCCGTCAGCACGGAGATCGCCACTGCGCCGGCGTCGGCGTAGGCCTGCGCGCACGCGACCGGATCGAAGTCGGCCCGGATCTCGCCGCGGCTCGGGGATCGTCGCTTGATCTCGGCGATCACGCGCGGCCGCGGCCCCGCGAGCAGCGCCGACCGGAATCCGCGCACGGGGTCCGCGGACGTCCGCGCCCGCTCGGCCTGCTCGTCGGCGGGTAGCGCAGCCCTGGCCCGCTCGACCTCCCGCCGCTTGTGGGCGACGATCTCATCGAGAATCGTCACGGCGTTCTCGCCCCCGGTTTCGTCGTCGCTCGCACACATCCGCCGCGCCGCACTCATGCCGCCTCGGCCGTCGCTCGCACGAGGCGCTCGAGGCGCTCGCGCGCGGCGCCCGAGTCGATGCTCGCCCGAGCCGCTGCGAGGCCGGCCGCATGGTCGCCGCTCGCGCCCGCGACCCACAGCGCCGCGGCGGCGTTGATCGCAACGATGTCCCGGCGGGCGCCCGCCTCTCCCTCGAGCACCGACCTCACGATCCGAGCGTTTTCCTCCGCATCACCACCTTGCAGGGCCCCGGGCGCCGGCGGCGAAATGCCGAGGCGATCGGGCTCGATGAGGATCGAATCCACGCCGCCGTCGCGCAGCCAGGCCCCCCGTGTCGGACCGGAGGTCGTGATCTCGTCCATGCCGTCCGAGCCGTGAACGACGAGGGCGCGCTCGGAGCCGAGCTCGCCGAGCGCGGCCGCCAACGGCTCGACCAGCGACTCGGCGTAGACGCCCACCAGCTGGTAGCGCACGCCCACGGGATTGAGCAGCGGACCGAGGCAGTTCATGATCGTGCGGATCCGGAGCTGCTCGCGCACCGGGGCGACGAAGCGCATGGCCGGGTGGGCGCGGCGCGCGAAGAAGGGCGCGATCCCGACCTCTCGCAGGATCCGCGCCGAGGCCTCGACCGGCAGGTCGACCCGTACGCCCAGCGCCTCGAGCACGTCGATGCTGCCGGCGCGGCTCGAGGCCGCCCGGTTGCCGTGCTTCGCGACGGGCACACCGGCGCCGGCCACCACGAAAGCCGCCGCCGTGGAGACGTTGAAGGTCCGTGCGCCGTCGCCCCCGGTCCCGCAGGTGTCGACGGTGCGGGGATCGATGCCACGAGCGGTCACGGCGTGCGAACGCAGGGCCCGGGCCGCCGCCACGATCTCCCCGACCGTCTCCCCCTTCGTGCGCAGGGCCGTCAGGAGCGCTGCGATTCCTACCGAGGACGCCTTGCCCTCCACGATCTCGTCGAAGGCGGACTCGAGCACATGCGAGGGCACTTCCTCGCCGCGCACGGCCGTCTCGATCGCCTCTTGCAGACTCATGCCGCCGGTCCGCGGGCGCAGACCGCGAGAAAGCCCCGCAGCAGCGGCTTGCCCAGCTCGGTGAGGATCGACTCCGGGTGGAACTGCACGCCCTCGATGGCCAGCTCGCGGTGGCGCACGCCCATGATCTCGCCGTCTTCGGTGCGCGCGGTGATCGCGAGCGCGCCGGGACAGGAATCGTCGGCGATCACGAGCGAGTGGTAGCGCGTGGCCTGGAGCGGCGACGCGAGCCCGCGGAACACCCCCTTGCCGTCGTGCTCGATCGACGAGACCTTGCCGTGCATGATCGAGCGGGCTCGCACGATGCGCCCGCCGAAGGCGACGCCGATGGCCTGGTGTCCCAGGCAGACGCCGAGCAGCGGGATCCCGCGGTCGGCGCAGGCGCGGACTGCGTCCACCGAGATCCCCGCGTCCTCCGGGCGGCCGGGCCCGGGTGAGATGACCACGCCGGCGGGCCGCCGATCGAGCAGCTCGTCCGCGCTCGCGGCGTCGTTGCGAAACACCTCGACGTCGGCACCCAGCTCGCCAAGGTACTGAACGAGGTTGTAGGTGAAGGAGTCGTAGTTATCGATCATCAGCAGACGCATCGCCGCTGAACCCGTCAGTCGATTCCTTCGCGCGCGAGATCGATCGCTTCGACGAGCGCCCGCGCCTTGTTGACACACTCCTCGAACTCCAGCTCCGGATCCGAATCGGCCACGATACCCGCGCCGGTCCGGAGGAAGATCTCGCCGTCCTTGATCACCATCGTGCGGATCGCGATGGCGGTGTCCATGTTTCCCGAGTAGTCGATGTAGCCCACGCAGCCGCCGTAGGGCCCACGGCGCAGGGTCTCGAGCTCGTCGATGATCTCCATGGCTCGAACCTTCGGGGCGCCCGACAGCGTGCCCGCCGGAAAGGTCGCGCGCAGCAGGTCGAGCCAGTCGAGCCCCGCCCGCAATCGACCCTGGACGTTCGAGACGATGTGCATCACGTGGGAGTAGCGCTCCACCGTGGAGAACTCGTTGACGGTCACGCTGCCCGTCTCGGCCACGCGCCCGACGTCGTTGCGCCCGAGATCCACCAGCATCAGGTGCTCAGCGCACTCCTTGGGATCCGCGAGAAGCTCGGCTTCGAGCGACCGGTCCTCCTCCGGCGTACGGCCCCGTTGGCGCGTCCCGGCGATCGGGCGCACGTCGATCGCACCGTCCTCGAGACGCACGAGGATCTCCGGCGAGGAGCCGATGATCACGGGACCCTCGCAGCGCAGGAAGAAGAGGTACGGACTGGGGTTGATCAGCCGGAGGTGGCGATAGATCGTGAAGGGGTCCACCTGAAGCGGGATCCGGAACTGCTGGGAAAGCACGACCTGGAAGATGTCGCCGGCCTCGATGTACTCCTTGGCGCGCTTCACGATCTCGTGGAAGGCCTCGCGGGTCATGCTCCGCTGCAGATCCATGGGCGCACGCACCGGCTCCCCGACCGGATCCGCGGGCAGTGGTTCGCGCAGGCGGCGAACGGTCGCCTCCAGCGCGTCCACGGCCTTCCGGTAGAGGGCCCCGCGATCGGCGTCCGGCGTCACCTCGACGTACCGGACGAGGAAGGCCGAGTGGCGAACATTGTCGTAGACGACGACCAGCTCCGGGAAAACGAACCACAGGTCGGGCATGCCGACCTCGTCGGGGTTGGTGTCCGGAATGTCCTCGACGAAGCGGACCCAGTCGTAGCCGACCATCCCCACGGCCCCGCCGAGGAAGCGGGGCAGTGCGAGGCTGTCGGGAGCGACGGCGCGGTAGCTTGCGAGCTTCTCGCGCAAGACGTCCAGCGGATCCCCCGGCGCCTGGATCCGCTGCGTCTCGCCGCCCTCTTCCCACTCCACCTCGCGGCCGTGAGCCCGCAAGATCGCTCGCGCGCCGGTTCCGATGAAGCTGTAGCGCGCCCACTTCTCGCCCCCTTCGACGGATTCGAAGAGGAAGGTCGTGCGACCGTCGTCCAGGCGTCGGAACAGGGAGAGGGGCGTGTCCAGGTCGGCCATCATCTCGCGCGCGACCGGGACCCAGTTTCCTCTCGCCGCGAGCGATTCGAAGGCTTCCTGGGACGGGCGGAGCAACTCGGCCTCGGACGGGGACGCCGACCGGCACCCCGAGTGCGAAAAGCGTGGAAAACCACGCGGTTGTAGGTTGGTATCAGACCCCTCAGGGAGCGTCAAGCAATCCGAGCCCCGTGATCGAAGTGAAGGGTGTCGCATCGTCGCCCAGGCCCATGAAGCGGAGGCGCAGACCGGCCTGGACGCCGCTGGCCTGGTCGCCGCCCACCTCCAGCCGGACCGCCCAGCAGCGGCAGCGCGACACGTATTCGATGCCGCCTTCGTTGCCGAGCAGGTCCGAGTTCTCGAACGCGTACTCGACCCGGTAGGTCAGGGCCCAGCGCTCGGCCAGGGCGACGCGCAGGCGCAGGCTCGCCTGGTTCACGTGGTCGAAGGCCTCGAAGTTCTCGTAGCGCTCGCCGAAGGGGAAGTTCTCGAAGGACGCGGGAATGTCCCGGAGCCAGCGGTAGCGCAGCGCCAGCGCGTGTCCGGCCTCGGCACGCCACGCCAGCTCGGCCAGGCCCTCGTCGATCTTCGGGCCCGTGGGATCGATCCCGAGGCTGAAGCGGGCCGCCGTTCCGCCCCAGGCGTAGGTGCGGCCGTCGAGGTAGACGTTTGCGAACTCGCCCTCGAAGAACTCGTAGCCGGCCGAGACCGCGAAATCGGCCAGCAGCCTTGGCGCCCCGCCGTCCGCGGGACGGCGGAAGATGCGGTTGCCGAAGCCGAGCGTCACCCCGTTGAAGCGGCCGATCCGATCCGCCGGGTCGCGCACCACGTTCCCGAGGTCGAGCTGGCGCAGGCGCTCCTGGGGGACGGCCGTCGCGGGCACGTACAGCGGATTGTCCGACTGGGACGTTTTGCGCACGAAGGCGTAACCCACGCGCGGCTCGAGGACGTGGGTAAGCGACGTGCCGAAGCGGCGGCGCAGGCGCGTGCGCAGATCGGCGCGCACCGTGAGCAGGCCCCGCTCCTCGAAACCCTGGGCGTGGCTCGCGTAGAGCGTCTGCACCCAGCTCACCTCCGGGTAGAGCTCCGCGACGTCTCCGAGGCGCCACGGCAGCGCGAGGCGTGGCGCGATCTCGAAGCGCTGCCCGCGGTCGGCAAGGGGCTCTCCCTCGTCGAAGACGCCGTTGCCCTCGGTGCCGGCCGGGTTCGCCGGGGCGAAGTCGTCTCCGTGGTGATCCGAGGCGTCGAAGCTCCCCGTGGCCGGGTCGCGCTCCTCCGCGTTGGGCGTCGCGTCGATCCCCGTATCCAGAAAGAGATCGTTCCCCACGACCTCCGCTCCGCCCGGCAGGGGCGCCAGCGGCACCACGTCGCCCGCCCGCTGCCACGGGTAGAAGTAGATGAAGCGGGTGTCGAGGGCGGCCACGACGTGGGACGTCCAGGGCAACGGCGCCGGCAGCACCGAGAACGCCACGTCGGGGAGGCGTTGCATCAGGTAGCGGTCGCGGTCGACGTCGTCCGGGTTGGCCAGGCCGTCGGCGACGCGCGCGGAGGCCTGCAGGAAGAATCGGCCCGCCTCCCCCAGCGCGTTCCCGACCCACGCGTTGGACTCGAGAAAGCGGCGCGTCCGGTAGCGGCGCATATCTTCGAAATCGAGCACATAATCGTTGTCCGACATGAACCGGAAGTCGGCCTTCGCGCGCCAGCCCTTCGGCAGGAAGGCGTCCTGCTCTCCCGTGACGACCCAGCGCTCGTCGCCGAAGGGCGTCGCCGGAGCGGCCGGGTCGATGCTGTCGTCGTGGATGAACGAACCGTAGACCTCGCCGTCGGACTGCTCGCCGTAGACGAAATCGAGGGCGAGGTCGCCCTTGACCCCACGCTGCTGGATCCAGCTGGGCGTGAGGATGACGTTGATCGGATCGGCCGCCGCCCAGAAGAAGGGCAGCCCCACCCGCGCTCCATCGCGACTGCCATAGCCCAGCTCCGGCATCAGGAACCCGGACTTGCGCTCGCTCATGGGATACTTCATCCACGGCAGCCACAGGATCGGGACGTCGAGAACCTCGAAGGTCGCGTTGCGAACGGTGGCGTAGCCCCCGATCTCGGCTTCGACTTCCCGAGCCCGGATGCGCCAGCTGGCGCGGCCCTCTTCGTCGTCGCAGCGACAGGTGGTGAAGGTCCCGTCCTTCAAGCCGTAGGTCGCGTCGCCGGTCTTCCGGATCTCGGCGCCCTGCATCCGGAAATGGCTGTCCTCGGAGTCGAGGCGAGCCTGGAACACGACGCCGGTGAGCGCGTCCACGTCGAACTCGACGAATTCGGCGCGGAGCACGTCCCGACCCTCACTCAGCACGACGTTTCCGCTGGCCACGCCCCGGCGCGTCCGGTTGCTGAAGCTCGCCCAGTCCGCGCTCAGGGTGCGCTCGCCGCGGCGGATGACCACCGAGCCGCTCGCCACGTAGATCTCAGTCTGGCTGTCGTACTCGAGTTCGTCGGCTTTCAGCTCGTACGCGGGCGGCGACGCGGCGGCGCCGGAGTCCCGGGCGGCGGCCGTGGGGGCCACGCCCGCAGCGAGGGCGAGAGCGATCCATGTCGCTGCGATCCGAACCACCGCCGCCCCCAACCCCAAGACGGGAGACCACGCTATCAGAGGCCTTCGCGGGGGGTCAACGAACGGCGACGGAATCCGGCGCGTCGAGGCAGGCCGAGAGCGCCTCGAGATCGGGGGCGAGCAGCGTGTCGTCGACGAGGTGGACGAGCTTGCGATCGAGCAGCTGGTGCAGCGCCCGGTGGGCCTCGAACATCGACAGGCCCGCCTCTTCCGCGAGGCCGTGTAGCGTGAGCGGGATGCGCATCCCCTCTCCGTCCGAGCGCTCCGCCCTCCGCACCAGGGCCCGGACCACCGGCCGCAGCAGGTCGTCGACGCCCAGGGCCGCGAGCCGCCGCTCCGCCTCGATCAACCGCGACACCAGCACGCGGATCATGCGGATCGCGATCTCGGGCTGCGCCAGGCACATCGACTCGAGCGTCTCGCGATCCAGCTCGAGGAGCGTGGTGTTCTTTACAGCCACGGCCCGGGCCGCGCAGCGCTCACCCAGGACCACGCCCAGCTCGCCGAAGAAATCGCCGGCGCCCAGCCGGGCCACCACGCGGTGGCCCCCGGGACCCTCGCGGGCCAGCTCGATCTCCCCCGACTGGATCACGAACAGGCGATCGCCGGGATCGCCCGCGTCGAAGACCGTCTCTCCGGCTGCAACGCGCCGCTGGTAGGCGCTCCGGAGACCCGGTGCCGTATCGTCGCCGGACCCCACCCCGCCCCTCCCAGGCGGTCTTCGACCCGCCCGGTGCGCGGCTTTAGGTGGAGCCGCCGACCCTCAGGGGCGCCAAGATCTCCTCGAGCTCAGCCTTCTCGATCAAGCCCACGTGCAGGGAATCCAGGCGTCCGTCCGGCGTGACGATCGCCAGGGTGGGAAAACCCATCGCCCCGAACTCCTTCGCCAGGCCCTCGTCGCCGAGCAGGATCACGTACTCGACGTTCTGCTCCGCGACCCAGGGTCCGACGACCTCGGCGCCCTCTGCGTCCACGGCGACACCGAGCACCACGAGCTCGCCGCTCGCCCGGTGGTCCCGCCAGAACTCGTTCAGCTCGGCGACCTGGAAGATGCAAGGCGGGCACCAGGTCGCCCAGAAATCGATCACCACCGTCTTGCCGCGGAAGTCCGCCAGACTGACCGGGTGGCCCTGGAGGTCGCGAAGCGTGAAGTCGGGGGCCGCGGCGCCGCCGGCAGCGTGCGCCGAGCCGCCCCGGTCCGGAGGGCAACCCAGCAGCGTCACCGCGAGCGCCAGCGCGAAGGCTGCGCCGCAACGGCCCGGCCGGCACCGCGTCATTGCAGTGCCCGCTCCGCGGCCGTCAGCCAATCCGTCATGAAGCCGAAACGGCTGTTCAACGTCGAGAGCTGGCCGGTCACGAGCAGGAAGCCGACACTCATGAGGATCACACCCGAGGCGATCTCGAGCTTGCGGAAGTGCAGCTTGATGCGCTTGAAGGCCCCGAAGAAGTAATCGATGCTCCAGCCGGCGATCAGGAATGGAACGGCCAGGCCCGCGGAGTAGATCGTCAGCAGGACCACGCCCTGCATCGCGGTCTCCCGACTTCCCGCCACCGTCAGGATCGTCGCCAGGATGGGCCCGATGCAGGGCGACCATCCCAGCGCGAACCCGGCTCCCACGATGAACGCGCTGACGACGCTCCGCCGCTTGAGGTGGAAATGGAAGCGGGTGTCCCGGTACAGCGCGCGGATGGGCGTGATCCCCGTCATGTGAAGGCCGAGCAGGATGATCAGGACGCCCGTGATCTGCGCCGCGCCGAACTCGATTCCGAACACCTCGGCCCGCCACGTGCGCAGCAGGCGACCCGCCGCCACCGCGCCCACTCCCATCAGGACGAAGACGACGGAGAAGCCGGCGATGAACCCGCAGCACGCGAGCATCACCCGGCGTCGGATCGGCGCTCCGGCCCCCGCCTCCTGCATCTGCTCGACCGAGAGACCCGAGATCAGCGACAGATAGGCCGGCATCAGCGGAAGAACGCAGGGAGACAGGACGCTGAGCACCCCGGCTGCAAACGCCAGATACGCGTGGGAGCTGATCTCGGTCATGGCGATCCCGTGAGGATCGCGACTTTGACGCAGCGGCGCCAGAACTCCCCATGGGGAGAGAGAGCCCGGCGGCTAGTAGCCCTCGGCGGCCACGTCGCTTTGCTGGCGATAGGCAGGGTCGCGTCCAAAGAACTCGAGATCCCGGCTGCCGCGCAGCAGATCGGGGGTCACGACGTAATCGCCCCGAACGGCGGGTGTGACGACGGCGCTCATGACGTCCTTGTCGCCCCCCGACAGGCCCCAGGCGATGCCGCCGAAAACGACGCCCAGCGCAGCGTATGCGACCTTGACCGGGCCGTAGACCAGCGTGGTCAGGGCGGCGGCGGTGCCGATCCCGGCCTCGGCGGCCTGCGAATCCGCCAAGGCGGAACCCGGTTGCAGAGTGATCGCCAGCAGCCCGGTGAGCAGTGCGGTGCGCAGACTTCTCGCTCGATTCACGATGAACCTCCCCTTCCCGGTGGCGGGACGCCACCGGCATCGTTCCGAACTGGTTCGGAACCCCCGCTCTGGATGATGCCCCGGGTTCGCCCGGCGTCAAGGCGCGGCCGGGTTTTTCCTCAGAACTGCTTCGCGGTGTCGAGCAGGATGGTCACCGGCCCCGAGTTCACCAGCGCCACGTTCATCATCGCCTGGAAGCGCCCGCTCACCACCGGCACGCCCAGGCCGCGCGCGTATTCCCCCAGGGCGTCGATCAGCGGCGCGGCCTCCGCAGCGGGGGCCGCCGCCGCGTACGAGGGGCGCCGGCCCTGACGCGCATCGCCGTAGAGTGTGAACTGAGACACGAGACCGAGCGCGCCACCGGTGTCGAGCAGAGAGAGGTTCATGCGCCGCTCCACGTCGTCGAACACGCGCAGATGCACGAGGCGGCGCGCGAGCTCCTGCGCCTGCGCGGCGGTGTCGCCGCGGCCGACACCGATCAGGGCCAGCAGGCCCTCGCCCATCGAGCAGGCCTCCTCCTCTGCAACGGTCACCCGCGCGCAGCTCACCCGTTGCACGACGGCGCGCACTAGAGGCGGTCCTGATCGGCGAAGCGGCCGCGGTAGACCGCGTCGCCGTCGGTCCGCATCAGCACGATCTGGCACAGGCGAACGCCGGGGTGGATGCGCAGCGGACGCCCCCCGACGTTGCTCATCTCGAGCACCTGCCGGTTCGAAACGCCCGGCTGAACGAACGCCGAGGTGACGTGGATCATGAGTCCGAGGCGCGCGAAGCGGCTCCGACCCTCGAGGAAGCCGCACAGGTCGGAGGGCAGCGAGATCCGCTCTCGCGTGATCCCGTGGATCGTGCAGCCCGGCTCGAGAACGAAGGGCTCGTCGAGACGCCGGACCCGGGTGTGGTCCCGGTAGTCCGCCCCGTCGCGAACGTCGATCGGG
>JAOTUO010000198.1 GCA_029863845.1 Myxococcales bacterium | reverse complement strand
CGAGTCCGTCCGGCTCATCGTCGACCTGGTGGTCGCCGTCATCCTCGGCTCGGCTGTCTTCTCGGTGATCGTGTTCGCGATCGTCCGTCACTCGCTGCTGGTCCCGCTACGACGCGTGACGCAGACAATCGAAGCCCTGAAGCCGGACGCCGAGCCCGTCCACATGCCCGACTTCGAGAGCCGCGAGATGTCGGAGCTGGCGGACGCCGTGGTGAAGGCCTGCCGCCTCCAGCGCGATTCGACCTGAGCTCAGGGAAGGTCTCCCCGGCGAAACACGGCGTACCCGGCAGCGGCACAGACGCATCCGAGGGTCGCCGGATAGAGCATCGCCCACACCAGGTAGCCCGCCTTTCCGAACGCATCCAGGATCACGAAGGCACTCGGTCCCAGGAGGACCAGCCCGGGGTCGAAGAGCATCATCGCCGCGGTTCGAAACACCTGAAGCGGATTCGCGAGCGCCACGGCGACGACAATGTCCGAGGACACCCGCTCCTGGACCAGCACACCCAGCAGGATCAGATCCAGGAAGAGGACCAGCACGAGCCACACCGAAAAGGCCGCGCCCTGGGCGACGTCCGTCGACCGGGCCAGGGACGAGATCAGCATTCCCACTCCGAGAAAGCACCACGCCAGCGAGGCCAGCAGACCCGTGTACGCCCCGAAGAGGTCCCAGGGGACGGGGATGTCCTGGAGCACCGCCCAGCCCGCGGCGCCCGCCATGGCCAGCAGGACCGGCACGAACACCAGGACGAAGCGCGCCAGCAGCCTTCCCCAGTACCATCCGCCCAGGGAGACCGGCAGGGAGAGCAGGTACTCGAAGACGCCGGCTTCGCGATCGCCGACGACCGAGCGCACGGTGGTGATCAGGACGAAGATCGGCAGCACCGCCATGCAGATCTGGATGTAGGTGACGAGCAGCCGCGACAGACCCAGGAAGCCCAGAATCTGGGACTCCGTCAATCCAAAAACGAAGAGCAGGACCACGATCGCGCCGAACACGGTGGCGTAGACCGCGAACCATCGCGCGCGAAGGGCTTCCACCAGGTCGAGGCGCGCGACCAGACGCAGGTCGCGCCCGAGGCGCCCGGGCGCGCGGGCCGCCGCCGCTCGCGTGGCGCCCGCAGCGCGCCCGCCGACGTTCTCACCGGCCAGGGCTTCGTCTCGCACCATCGACCTCACGGATCCGCTCGCGGACCTCGGCCCAGTCGAGGGCTCCCTCGACGGGCTCCGCCGAGGCGCCGAAGCCGTAGTTCATGGGTGTGCGCACGCCGGGGACGTAGCGGGCGGCGGTGGCGTCGAGCCAGCGCTCGCCCCGCAGGTCGCGCACCCACACCTCGGGGCGGTCTCCGGCCTCGTGCCGGTGCTCGTCGAGCCACAGCGACGCGCAGCCGAGATCGTCGAACTGGGTGACCCCGACCGAGGCGCCGCTCCGGATCTGCGCCGCGAAGCGCGGATCGCTGATCGCCATCAAACAGCGTTCGCAGCTGTCGCGATCCCAGGCGACCTCGACCGGGCCGGTCGCCTTCCCCGGACCGCAGGCGGCCACGAGCAGGCCCAGGGCGAGGAGGCGCCTGGCGGACACGCTGCGTGCCCGGCCGCGGCGGACGCGGCGAGTCCGGTCCATCGACTACGCATCCGACCCGTCGCCCGCCCGCAGTTGCAGGTCGGCGACGAGCCCCGAGTAGCGGGCGAGCATTCCGAAGAAGCGCAGCCGATCGGCGGCGGCCACGCTGCCCTGCCAGACGGTCCCCGCTTCCGTCGGCCGGAAGCCCCACTCCCGCAGCACCCGGGCGGCGGACGGCTCCTCGCGACGAAGCTCCAGACGGCAGCGAAGCCGGGCGTCGAGGGCGTCCGAATCCGCGATGCGATCGTCGAGCACGACCCGGCCCCGATCCATCTCCACCACCCGATGGACGAGCGCCGCCACCTCGTCCAGTCGGTGGCTGGAGATCAGCATGGTCGTCCCGTGGTCGCGCCGCGCGAGCAGCTCGAAGAAGGAAGCGCGGGCTTCGGGATCGAGATTGGCGGCGGGCTCGTCCAGGATCATCACGTCGACGCCCTCCCGCAGCGCGACGGCGATCAGCAGCTTCTGCTTCTGCCCTCCCGAGAGCTTCGAAAACGCGCGGGGCGCGAGGGCCGCCACGTCGAGCCCGAGCCGCGCCGCGACCTCTCCGATCTTTCGGGGATCGGTCCCGCACAGGTCGGCGGCGAAGCGGATGAGCGACCCGACGGGCATCTTGAGGGGGGGCGGGATCTGGGGAACGAAGCCGACCCGCCGGAGCACGCGGGTACGGAACGCGCGCGGCGACTCGCCGCCCAGCCGGACGGCGCCGTCGCACTCGTACTCGCCGAGCAGGCAGCGGATGAGGGTCGTCTTGCCGGCGCCGTTCGCGCCGACCAGCGCGGCCCGCTCTCCCGCCGGGATCACCAGGCTCACGTCGTCGAGCACCTGCGTCCGCCGGAACGACTTTGAACAGCGCTCGACTTCGATCAAGGCAGCTCCCCTCGCATCACAACAGCCGGCTCAGCCCCTTCACCTCGAACTCGAGCGAACGGGTGGGGCAGGCGTCGACGCAGAGTCCGCAGCGGGTGCAGTCGGGGCCGACGTCCACGCGGGTGTCGGGAGCGCGCCCCTTGATGGTCATCTCGAGGACGTGAGGCACCTCGCAGACCTTTCGACACTCGCCTTCGTGTGCGCACCTCTCCAGGTTGTAGCGGACCCGCACCGGCGTGGCGGCTCCGAGGACGCCGTAGGTGAGCCCGATCGGACACAGGTAGCAGCACCAGGCGCGCCGCGAATACACCACCTCGAACGCGAGCAGCAGCAGGACCCACCCGAGCGCGAGACTCGGCCCGTAGATCAGGGCGCGGCTGAGGATCCCGATCGGGTTGAGGGTCAGGAAGAGGGCCTGGCCCGTCGCGAACGCCAGCGCCGCGAAGAGCACCCAGAGGAGGCTGCGAATGCCCCGGTGGAGCACGTGATCGCTGACGATTCCCGCGGCGGCGAGCTTCAGGTGCAGGCTCTCGGCCCACTCGGCCACGAGATGGTAGATGCACGCCCAGGAGCAGAAGCTGCGTCCCCCGATCAGGCCCCAGAGGAGCAGAACCGTCGCCGATCCGATGACGAGATTCACCGCGACGTGCTTCTCGGACAGCATGATCAGCCCGCTCGAGTAGACGTCGGCCAGGTGGAACCCGAGGAAACGGGAGGCGGTGAGCGAGCCTTCGAGCACCTGGATGTCGAGCCAGAACGAGAAGACGAAGAGCAGGTTGACGGAGATCAGCACGGCCCAGCGGCGGTTGCGCCAGGTGTGGGACTTCGGCGCGGCTGCGAGAACCTCCAGCAGGCGCGTTACCTCGAGGCCCTTGCCGCGCTTGCGGCCGTGCGCGATCTCCGCCGCGTCCGTGTGACGCTTCGCCTTGCGCGGCGCCCGACCCAGCATGACGGCGACGTCGTCGAGGAAGCTCATGCGCGGCCCCAGGTCTTGCGCTCGTCGACGACGATGCAGGTGGGCTCCTGCGGGCAGATCATCTCGCACACCCCGCAGCCCACGCAGCCCTCGCGCACCGTCGGCGTCATCCTCGGGACGCCGCGCTCGTCCGGGACCGGTTCGAGCGCCAGCGCCGTTTCTCCGATCGGGCACTCGAGGACGCAGAGATCGCACAGCTCGCGATCGTACGGGTGATCGTGCACCGGAATGGGGTTCCAGCGATCGACCTCCTCGTAGCGCAGCCGGCCCTGGAACTTCACCCCGCGCGCCAGCCCCTGAAAACCCTTGCCCTGGCGCGCCAGGCAGGCATCGGGCCGGGCGAGTCGCGCCAGGCCGCAGCGCACCTCCTCCTTCCTCGCGACCGCGTGGCTCAGCGCGCCCGTCGGGCAGGCCAGAACGCAGGAGATCGCGTCGCAGGAGAAGTCGCAGGCCTGGAACCGCGCGTCGATGTAGGGAACGCCCACCCCGAGGCCGTCCTCGACATCGGCGAGATGGATCGCCTCGACCGGGCAGACCTGGACGCACTGTCCGCACTTGATGCAGGCCGCGAGAAGACGCGTCTCCGCCAGGGCCCCGGGCGGACGCAGCCGCAATCGCCAGCGGCGGGCCACGGGCAGGAAGGCCAGGGGATGCAGCAGCAGCAGGAAGGCGGTGACCAGCGCGGCGCGCAGGATGCGGCGCCGTTGCTCCTGCCGGCGGCTGAGCCTCCGGCGGGGCTGCTTCCGGAGGCGCGGCTTCGTCGCGTCGGCCACCGCTCCGCTCACTCGCCGAGCGCGAACCGGGGCTCGGGATCGCGGAGGATCCTCGTCGGCTCCGCGAACGGCGCCAGCCGGTCGAGGAAGTCGATGGCCTCGAAGAGCGGCGAGCCGCGAAAGAACGCCGCCGCGGGCACCTGCATCCAGATCCGGTCGGCATAGGCGTAGAGCTCGTAGGGCGTGTCGCCACGGCCGTCCCCGTCCCTGTCGAAGCCGCGGTAGTCGTCCCATCGGTTGCCGACCCAGAGGTGACGGTTCGCACCCCCACCACCGCGGACCGCGACCTGGGTGAAGTTTCCATCGAAGTCGTTGCCCCGGAAGATGTTCCCGTGCCAGTCGCTGTGGAAGCTCACCCCCACGCCGTTGTAGGCGATCTGGTTCGACAGGAAGCGATTCGAGGTGTCCGGCTCGTAGGGCGAGATGTCGAGGTAGATCCCCCGCGAGCAGTAGACGATGGCGTTTCCCTCGACCAGCACGTTGCTCGACTCCTTGAAGCCGATGCCCATCCCCGTCGCGCCGATCGAACCCGTGATGCGGTTGTTCCGGATCTCCACGCCGTCGCTGTACATGAGAAAGACGCCGACCATGTTTCCGTGGTAGCGGTTGCGCTCGACACGGTTGCGCTGGGAGTACATGAAGTGGAGGGCGTAGCGGCTCCCGCTGACCGAATTTTCCGTAATTGCGTTGTCGGAGGAGTACCAGACGACCACGTCGCGAACGTCGGAGATGTCGTTTCCGATGACCTCGTTCTCGAAGCTGTACCAGAGCCGGATGGCGTCGCCCTTCACTCCCATCGGGAGCGGCTTCGAGCGGATCCGGTTGCGCCGGATCGCGTTCCGGTTGGACTGCTGGAGATCGACTCCGAACAGGCAGTCTTCGATGACGTTGTCCTCTACGACGTTGCCCGAGCCTCGCACCTGCACACCCGCATCGAGCGTGTCGTGGTTCTCGCCGGAGCCCCGCAGGCGCAGCCCGCTCAGCGAGGCGCCGTCGGTCAGGACGCGCACGACCGACCCGCGCCCCCCGGCGTCGATCACGACCTCTCCCCTGCCCTCGATTCGAATCGGCCGCCGGATCTCTACCGGCCCCGCGTAGACGCCCGGCGGCGGGCTCAGCAGCGCCCCGGCCGGCGTCGCGTCCACCCATTCCTGGAAGGACGGCGGCGCTTCCGCCGCGGCGCCGACCGGCGCGAGCGGGCAGCACGCCGCCAGGACCGCGAGCACGGCGCTCCGGCCGAGCGCTCTCACGACGAGGTTTCTCGGAGATCCTTCCGACGGAGGAGAAACGCGACGAGCAGGCCGGCGGAGCCGACGACGCAGAGAGCGAAGCCGTAGTCGGGGTAGGCGTAGGTGCTGAACTGGGCCACCTTGCCCTCGCCGAGCACCGTCGGCATGAACGGCTTGACGCTGAACGCCGCCCATTCGTTCAGATTGTGACCGAACCACCACAGCCAGGCGACGAAATCCGTCAGGAAGCCCACCGGCAGCAGGATCCCGGGGAGGAAGAGCAGCCCCCAGAACCGGCCGCTGTAGAAGAGGGCCAGCACCAGCAACACGCCCGAGAGCGCGAACAGGTAGGGCGACAGCGCGAACTCGATCTGCGCCCCGCGCTCGATGGGGTGCATGCCGATGTAGTGATTGATGGTGTTCATCTCCTCGACGCACTCCAGGCCCTCTTCCTCGTATACCTCCTCCGACTCGCGCGGCTGGCAGCCGTTCCGCACCCCGTTCCAGTGCATGAGGATCTTCACGCCGTCCGGGAAGGTCGCCTCCGGGTAGTTGGGGGCCTCGAGCGAGACCCACCACATGGGCGTAAAGAACGAGAGCGAAGTCAGCGCGAGGCCGACGACCGTGAGGATCCGGAAGACCTTCAATCGCTGCGCCCGGTCCGCGCCCTCCACCGCGCAGTCCCCCTACGGTTGCGTCTGCTGCTGCGCCTGGCGCTCGGGCCACTCGATCCGCGACATGTGGTCGACCACCGCCTGGAGGTCGTCGTCCGAGAAGTTCACGACGACCTTCACCATGTCGGGATTTGCGTTGCGCCGGCGTCCTGCCGCGATGTCGCGGATCTGGCGCAACATGTACTTGTAGTGCTGGCCCGCGAGCACGGGGTAGAACTTCGCCGCGTCGCCCGCACCGTCGTCCCCGTGGCACTGCACGCAGTTGGCGTCGTAGAGCTCCTTGCCGCGCGCGAGGTTCGTGCCCGGGCCCTTCCCGTTGCCGTGCGGAATCGGCAGCGTCTCGATGTAGGCCGCCACGTCCGCCAGCTCCTGGGAGTCGGTCAGGGTCTTGGCAAAGGGATACATGATGGGGTTGTCGCGGCGGCCCTCGCGGATGTCGGCGATCTGCTTGATGACCACCGTCCGGTGCTGACCGGCGAGCTGGGGGAAGGTCCCGTCCGGACGACCGGCGCCGTTGGGCAGGTGGCAGGCCGAGCAGACCTCGAAGGCATCCTGCCCGTTCACGACATCGGGCGACAGGTCGAGGGCCTCGACCTTCTCGCCCATCATCTCGTTCCAGACGTAGCCTTCGGATTCGATGCCCGTGGCCTTGGGCGCCGGCGGCTGGGCGGCCGCCGTGACCGCGACGCCGAGCACGAGAAGGCCGATCCCGATCGTCTGGATTCGCAGCATGCTTCGTCTCCCTCTCCGCCTACGGTTGCAGGCCGCTCAGGTATTCCACCAGCACCTTGATCTCGTCCTCCGTGACCAGGTGCAGGACGCCGCGCATCGCCGCCGTGTTGCCGTTCGATCGCGCACCGCTCTTGATGTCCAGGACCTGCCGCAGCATGTAGGGCGCATTCTGCCCCGCGAGCTTCGGGTATTCGGGGAGGATCGGCGTCTTCGCATCCGGACCGTGGCACGCGATGCAGGTGCGCTGGGCGTACAGCGTAGCGCCGTCCAGAGTGGGCGTCTCGGCGGCTTGCGCCGGCGCACCGGCTCCGGCGGCCTGCTCGGCCGCATCGGGCCCGGTCGTCTGCGCGGCCGCACCGACCCCCAGAAGCAGCACCAGACCGGCTCCGGCGGCGAGAATCCACTGCGAATCCATCATCGGGTCCCCCCCTCAGCCCCGAACACGGCGTGGAACGGGGGGCGGCGATCCCCGCCCCCGTCACGAAGCCGCGCGCGGCGCGCTACTGAACCTTCTTCGCGCCGTGCTGCTCGAGGTAGGTCTTGCCGCGCAGACCGATGTCGGCGGCCTTGACCTGGTACTGCCACCACTGGCCGGCCCACAACGTCGCGCTGTTCCAGTTGCCCTTCGCTGCCTCGGCATCCGCCTTGGCCTTGGCCTCGCCGGCCCGGTTGAGCTGGTCCGTCGCGTCGTCCACCAACGCCACGACCTCCGGGAAGTCCTTGTAGTTGTGACTCGTGATGAACGCGACCACCGAGTCGATCACCGCCTGGGTCTCGACGTTGGTCTTGACCTGCTTCTCGTAGTCGGCCTGGCGGTACTCCTCCTTCGGCATCAGCTCGCCGACCACGGCCTTGTAGCCCGCCGGCTTGACGAGGAGATACCCCTCCATCTCGAGGTGCAGCGCCGAGCAAAACTCGGTGCAGTAATAGGGAAAGACCCCGGCCGTGTGCGCCGTGAACGCGATCGTCGCCGTCTTCCCCGGCTCGAACGACCCGTTGACGTTGTACTTGCTGATCGTGAAGCCGTGGGTCTGATCCTCCGCCCGCTCCAGGTTGGTCAGGTGGATCCG
>JAOTUO010000197.1 GCA_029863845.1 Myxococcales bacterium | reverse complement strand
CCGCGTCTGGAACGCGCTCGCGGGGCCGCTGATGTGGGGCTACGACGCCTGGGGTCACCTGGCTTACGTGCTGTTCCTCGATCTCTACGGCGGCGCGCCGTGGGCGGACCAGGGCTGGTCCTACTTTCACCCCCCGCTCCACTACGCGTTCGGCTGGGTGCTCGCGCAGTTCGGAAGCGGCGAGGTGCTGATGCGCGGGATCCCGCTGCTGGCCTCGGCCGCGAGCCTGGGAACGGCGGCGTTGGCCGCGTGGCTGGTGCGCCGGATCGCGCCGTCGCGGCCGGGTCTCCCGCTGCTGGCCTTTGCCGCCGTGGCCTTCCTGCCCGTCCACCTCTCCATGAGCACGATGCCCGGCAACGAGCTGACGGAGACGCTGCTCACGGCCACGGCCGTCTGCGCCTTCATCGCGAACGAATCGCGCGCCCGACCCACGCTGGGGGCGGCCGCCGGTGTCGGCGCCCTGATCGGCCTGGCGCTGCTGACGAAGTTCAACGGACTCGTGCCCCTCGTGGCCCTGCTGGCCGCCCTGGCGCTGCGTCCGCTGCTCTCCGGGGCCTGGCGCGAGACGTTCGCGCGCGCCGCCGCGCGGGCCGCGGCCATGGGCCTCGTCGCCGTCGCGATCGCCGCCCCCTACTACGCGCGCAATCTGGCGACCTTCGGCACGCCGTTCCAGCTGAGCCGCGACTTCGAGCTGGTGCGACAGGTCGAGATCGAGCAGCGGCCCGGCTTGCGCACCTGGCGGGATTACGTCGCGGTCCCGGCGGGGCTCTTCACGGATCCCAACCCGCGTGCGCCGCACATGCTGCACTCGGTCTGGGGCACCGTGTACCTGAACGTCTGGGCCGACAGCTTTCGCGAGTCCGACGTGGAGCGCGCGCTCGAGGTGGAACGCGAGGAGCGGCGCTCGTCGTCGTGGATGGCCGGGCTCGGCCTCGCTCCCACGGCCGTGGCCTTCGCGGGAGCGCTGCTCGCGGCGAGGGACGTCCGCCGTGGGCGGCGCCGCTCCGTGTACGCGCCGCTGCTGATCCTCTCGGCGGCGGTGCTCGCCGCCTTCGCCGTGTTCGCGTGGCGGGTTCCGATCTGGTCCGCGCTCAAGGCCTCCTACCTGCTGGGCCTCTCGCTGCCGTACGCCGTGTTCACGGCGCGCAGCGCCGAAGCCCTGGCCTCGCGGGCGGCGCGCTGGCAGCGCGCCGCGGTGCCGGCCGTAGTGGCCGCGATGTCGCTGTCCGCCGCCGTGGTGGCGACGGACGGCCTGGTGCTGCCGGAGCGCGCCGATGCCCCGGCCACCGGCGCCGTGCGCTTCTACTTCGGCGAGTACGACGAGGCGCGGCGCATCTACGGGCGTCTCGCCAACAGCGCGCGCTACCCCGTTCCGTGGCTCGAGAACCTGGCCGCCGTCGACCTCGCCGACGGGCGAACGGAGCCGGCGCGCCGGCTCTACGCCCGCGCCGTGAGGCTCGCGCGCGCCCGGGGGCTTTCCGATCCCTACCGCCAGGGCCGCCTCGCGGTCGCCACGGCCCTCGACGGCGATCCGGAAGGCGCGCTGCGGCTGCTCGACGCCGCCCTCGCCGAGACGCCCCTGCCGGAGCTGCTCGCCAACCGCGGCGCGATCCGCGCGGTTCGCGGCGATTGGGCCGGCGCGGAGGCGGACCTGCGGGCCGGCCTGGCGCTGTCTTCCGCCATGGTGCCCGCGTGGCGTAACCTCGCGATCGTGCTGGAGCGACGGCGCGACGGCGACGCGGGGGGGCGCGCGCGGGAGCGGGCGGCGCGCGAAGCCTGCCGCGTGCCGCGGGGGTATCCGTACGGCGTCGGCACCGGCGAGGTGCTGGAGTGGGGCGTGGGTCGCCGCTGGCTGCTGCGGATCGAGGGGGAGGCGCTGCGTCCGGCGCTGCCCGCGTTCTACCGACAGGCGTGCCGGGACCTGGCCTCGGAGTCGACGTGATCGCCGCGCCCCCGGCACCGGCCTCGCGCCGCGAGATCGTTTGCGTGGCTGCGCTCGCGCTGGTTCCGCTGCTGCCGTTCCTGTCGGCCGCCGTCTCCATCGACGCGCCGGTCTTTCTCGCCGTCGCGCGGCAGATCGTCACGAGCCCCGCCGACCCCTTCGGCTTCGAGATGATCTGGGATCCCACGTCGCCCCTCGTCGCCGTCTTCAACCGCAACCCGCCGCTGCTGTCCTACTGGTTGGCGCCGTGGATCGCCGCCTTCGGCGAGCGCGAGTGGATCCTCCACGCGGTGCTGCTGCCGTTTCCCCTGATGGCGGCGCTCGCGTTCTACGGCATCGCCCGGCGCGTCGCGGGAGACGGGCTCGCGCCGGCCGCACTCCTGGTCGTGACCCCGGCGTTCCTGATCCTGGGGACGACGCTGATGCTCGACGTGCCGGTCCTCGCCTGGATGCTCCTCGCCGCCTACGCGCTGCTGCGCTCCGTCGAGCGCGAGCGTCCGCCGCGGTCGCGAGTCGCCTGGGAGCTGGCGGCGGGCGGCGCGGCGGCCGCCGCGGGGCTCACCAAGTACGTGGGCTTCTCGATCGCGCCCCTGCTCGCCGCCGGCATCGTCCTGCTCGCGGCGCGGCCGGGCCCGGCCCTCGTGCGCACGCTCGGTATCCCGCTCTTCGTCTGGGCGCTCTGGGGCGCCTGGACGGCGAAGCTCTACGGCAGCGTTCACTTCTGGGTGGCGACCGACCTGGTGCAGGAGAAGAGCTTCAAGCCCGACGATTTCTGGAACCAGGTCGCGTCGGTGCCGATCTATTGCGGCGCGGCGCTCGTGTTCCCGATCTTCGTGTGGGCGCGGACGCTGCTGCGCGGACGCAAGGGCACCGAGATCGCCGTGATCGGCATCCTGCTCGGGGCGGCCGTGGCGAGGTACGTGCTTCCCGACGGGGATCCTCCGCGCCGATTCCCCCTCGAAGGAGACGAGGCGGCGCTGGCCGTGGCGGGCTTCGCCAGCGCCTTCTTCTTGTGGGGACTCTGCCTGCGCCCGAGCCGGGTGCTGGCGAGCGCGCTCGATCGTTGGCTCGGACTCTGGCTCGCCGGCTTCCTGTTCTTCTCGATGTTGGTGAACTGGCACGTGAACGCGGTCGACGCGGTGCTCACCGCGCCGCCGCTGATCTTGATGATCTTCCGCGCGCCCGAGCTGCGGCCGACGCGCAAGCGCGTCGCGCTGTGGGTCGCGCTGCTGCTGCCACTGTCGGTCCTTCTGGCCTGGTCCGACACGAACCAGGCCGGCTTCTACCGCACGGCGGCCCGCAAGATCGCCGCCGAGATCGGGGAGAGCCCGGGCGATCGCTGGTTCGTCGGGCACTGGGGTCTCCAGTACTACCTCGAGCGCGAGGGCTTCCGGGCGGTGGTGCCCCCGCAGTACGAGCGTTGGTACGGAGCGTCGGTCCTGAAGAAGGACGACTGGGTGTCCTCGTCGCGCAACGTCTCCCAGCTCGACGTGAGCCGGAACATGAGCCAGTACCGCCTGCGCGGGGTGTGGACCTGGGAGCAGAAGTCGTGGCTGCCGCTGCGCACGACGAACGCCGACGCCGGCGCGGGCTTCTACAGCCACCACTCCGGCTACGTGCCGTTCGGCTGGAAGGACGTGCCCGTCGAGAGCGTGGGCCTCGGGCGGGTGGTCGGCATCCATCGCGCCCCTAAAGAACCGCTTCGATGAAGCGCGGTCCCGGCTCGCGAAAGGCCGCGTCGAGCTGCGCCAGCAGCGCCTCGGCCGTCTCGACGCGCGCCGCCGGAACGCCCAGCCCGCGTGCGATCGCCGTCCACTCGATCGCGGGGTGCGAGAGGTCGGTGAGGGCGCGCGCCGCCGGGCCCGGCTCGGCGACGCCGGCCCGCGCCAGCTCCACCTGAAGGATGCGGTAGGCGCGGTTGGCGCAGAGCAGCGTCACCACGTCGAGTCCCTCGCGCGCCTGGGTCCAGAGCGCCTGGAGGGTGTAGAGAGCGCTCCCGTCGGCCTGGAGCGCAATCACCTTCCGGTCGGGGCAGGCGACGGCGGCCCCCGTCGCGCAGGGGAGACCCTGCCCGATCGCCCCTCCGGTGAGCGCCAGATACGCGTGGGGCGGAGCGCTCTGCGCGGCCAGGAAGTAGGGCAGCCCGCTGGTCGCCCCTTCGTCCACCACGATCGCGCCCTCCGGCTGCCGGAGCGCCAGCGCCGCCCCCAGGGTCGCCGGCGAGAGCGCACCGGTCGGCGACTCCGGGCGCGGGAGATCCGGCGGGGCCGGCGCCCGCCGCGGCGCCGTCAGGGCCTCGGCGAGATCCTCCAGCGCGGCCACGGCGTCCTCGTCGGCTTCTGCGAGGGTGACGAGCGATTCCGGGGCCTCGAGTCGGCTGGGCACGCCCGGGTAGCCGAAGAAGGAGACCGGCGGGCCGGTCCCCGCGACGACCAGCGTGTCGACACCCGCTAGGCTCTCGATGGCCTGCTCCGGGAAGTAGGGAAGGCGCTCGAGGTGCGGGAGCCCGGCGCCGCGGGTGAGACGCGCCGGGAAGGTCGGGCAGAGCAGACGCGCTCCGGTGGCGGCGGCGATCCGCGCGGCGGCGTGCAGTCCCCGGCGTCGGGGGGCGCGCGCCCCCAGCATCAGGGCCGGCGCGGTGCTGCTCCGCAGCCGTCGTGCGACCGCCTCCACGCGAGCGGACTCCACGCGGGGCGCGGCGGCGATGGGCTGCGGGCGCGCCGGCGGTCCGGCCGCCTCCCACTGGCAGTCCGCGGGAACGATCAGCGTCGCGACCTGGCCCGGCGGTTGCGATGCCGCGGCGAGGGCCTCCGCGAAGTCTGCCGCCAGGTCCTTGGACGCCCGCGCCGTTTCCACCCAGGCCGAGACCGGCCGGGCCAGGGACACGATGTCCGAGCTGAGGGGGGCGTCGTGGGCGCGGTGCCAGGTGGCGTGGTCGCCGATGAGATTCACGACCGGCGACCGCGCCCGGCGTGCGTTGTGCAGGTTGGCGATGCCGTTGGCGAAGCCGGGCCCCAGGTGCAGCAGGGTCAGCGCCGGCCGGTCGGCCATGCGCCCGTAGCCGTCGGCCGCGCCCGTGCAGACGCCTTCGAACACACCCAGCACCGCGCGGACCCCGGCCACCGAGTCGAAGGCGTTGACGAGCGGCAGCTCGGTGGTGCCCGGGTTGGCAAAGCAGACCTCGACGCCGGCCTCGCGGGCCAGCTGCACCAGGCTTTCAGCGCCGTTCATGGTGCGGAAGCCTACCGTCTCGGCGGGTCCGGCTCGACGCCCGCCGAGCGGGGCGACGGCTCGGCGGGCTCGAGGGCTGGATTCTCGGGGTCCGGGCGTCTAGTTTCCCCGCGCCCGCGGGCCGGAGCCGGCCCGGGCCCGCCGGAGACCTCCCTCCCGCGCGGATCAACTCGCTCCGGAGACCCCCGCATGCCTGTTACCGAGATCGCGCTGCTCGCCTCGCTGCTGGCGGTTGCCGCCGGCGTTCTGCTCTACTGGAGGGTCCTGGCCGCGCCGGCCGAGAACCCGCGCGCGAACGAGATCGCCGAGGCGATCCGGACGGGGGCCCAGGCCTTCCTGAACCGGCAGTACCGCACCGTCGCGATGGTCGGGGTTCCGATCTTCCTCCTGATCGGCGGGCTGCTGAACTGGTGGACGGCGTTCGGTTTCGCCCTGGGCGCGGTGGCCAGCGCGGCCGCCGGCTTCGTGGGCATGGGCGTATCGGTCCGCGCCAACGTGCGCGTGGCCGCGGCCGCCTCGAAGGGCTTCAGTCCCGCGTTCGGGCTGGCCTACCGCGGGGGCGCCGTGACCGGGCTCATGGTCGTGGGGCTGGCGCTGATGGCGCTGTCCCTGCTCGTGCTGGCCATGCACGTGAGCGGCTACGAGCAGCCGGACGCCCTCGTGGGCCTCGCCTTCGGGGGCTCGCTGATCTCGGTCTTCGCCCGCCTCGGCGGCGGGATCTTCACGAAGGGCGCCGACGTCGGCGCCGACCTCGTAGGCAAGGTCGAGGCCAACATCCCCGAGGACGACCCCCGCAACCCGGCGGTGATCGCCGACAACGTGGGCGACAACGTGGGCGACTGCGCGGGCATGGCCGCCGACCTCTTCGAGACCTACGCGGTGACGGCCGCCGCGGCGATGCTGATCGCCCACCTGATCTTCCCGGGGAGCGCGGCCATGTTCCTCTATCCCCTCGCCATCGGTGCGGCGAGCATCGTGGGCACGCTGCTCGCGATCCCCTTCGTGCGGATCGGCGAGCCGCCGCAGGGCCAGAGCCCGCCCGTGATGCGCGCCATGTACGTGGGCCTCACGATCGCCGCGGCCGTGGCCATGGCCCTGCTGGCGCTCGTGAACGAGTTCACGGAGATTCCCGCAGCCGACGCCAGCGGCCACGCGATTTCGGGGCTCGGGCTGTGGCTGTGCGCGGGAGCGGGCATGCTGGTGACCGGCGCCATGATGTGGATCACCGACCTCTACACCGGCGACGGCTCGCCCTTCGTGGAGAAGATCGCGAAGGCCAGCGAGGGCGGGCACGCCACGAACATCATCAGCGGCCTCGCGGTGGGCATGCAGGCCACGGTCGTGCCGGTGCTCGCGATCGTGGCGGCGATGCTCGGTAGCTACCTCGTCGCCGGGATCTACGGCGTCGGCATCGCGGCGATGGCGATGCTCTCCCTGGCGGGCATCGTGGTCTCGATCGACGCCTACGGCCCGATCACGGACAACGCCGGGGGCATCGCGGAGATGGCGGAGCTGGGCGATGACGTGCGCGCCGTCACGGATCCCCTGGACGCCTTCGGCAACACCACCAAAGCGGTGACGAAGGGCTACGCGATCGCCTCGGCCGGCCTCGCCGCGCTGGTGCTCTTCGCCACCTACATCGAGGACCTGAAGCGGCTGGCCAGCGCCGACGTCAGCGCGGTGTTCCTGCTGAACGACGTCTACGTGCTCGCGGGGCTCTTCATCGGCGCGATGATCCCGTTCGTGTTCGCCTCGCTCGCGATGGACGCCGTGGGCGTCGCCGGCGGCCGGGTCGTGGACGAGGTGCGCCGCCAGTTCCGGGAGATCCCGGGCCTGATGGAGGGGACCGGCAAGCCCGACTACGGCACCTGCGTCGACATCGTCACCCAGACGGCGCTGCGGCAGATGATCCTCCCGGCGCTGATCCCGATCCTCGCCCCGATCGCCGTGGGCTTCACGCTGGGCGCCCAGGCGCTGGGCGGCGTGCTGATCGGATCGATCGTGTCGGGCCTGTGCGTGGCGATCTCGATGACCACCGGCGGCGCCGCATGGGACAACGCCAAGAAGTACATCGAGGCCGGCGCCCTCGGCGGGAAGGGCTCGGAAGCCCACAAGGCGGCGGTGACCGGCGACACGGTGGGCGACCCGTACAAGGACACGGCGGGCCCGGCGATCAACCCGATGCTCAAGGTCATCAACATCGTCGCGCTGCTGATCATTCCGTTCCTCTCGTGAGCCCGGCGGGGCTCGGGGGGTGACCCCGTGCCGGAATCCGCTCCCGAGGCGCATCCCCGCGACCGGCTGAGGCGCGAGCTTCGGCTCCGCGACGCGACGCTGCTCATCGTGTCCGGGGTGATCGGATCCGGGATCTTCCTGACACCGGGCCGCATCGCGGAGCTGCTTCCGCATCCCGGCGTGATCCTGGCGGCCTGGCTGGTCGGTGGGCTCCTGGCGCTGGCGGGCGCCCTCGCCAATGCGGAGCTCGGCTCCATGTTCCCCCGCGCCGGCGGCGACTACGTCTACCTGCGCGAGGCCTTCCACCCGGCCGCGGGCTTCCTGGTCGGCTGGCTCACGTTCTTCGTCATCTACGCGGGCACCGTCGCCACCCTGGCGGCCGGCTTCGCGGCCGCGCTCGGGGAGCTGCTGCCGCTCGGCGAGGGGGGTGAGCGGAGCGTGGCCGTCGGGATCACGCTGGCGATCTCGGGGCTCAACTACGTGGGCGTACGCTGGGGGGCCCGCGCCAACAACCTGACCGCGGTCCTCAAGGTGGCGGCGCTGGTG